>NZ_JANURX010000007.1:0-84542 GCF_030250085.1 Campylobacter felis | reverse complement strand
TAACTGCCTTTGTAAAAGGCGTCTTTCCTTTTTTAGCACCAGCAATAGCCCCTATAAACGCGCCTCCTATTTCGTGCCTACTATCAAAAACGCTCTGCCAAAAATTATCAAAAAAGCCCGTATTGACGAGGTATTTTTGCTCCTTGCCATTTTCGTTTTTGATGAAATAAAGCTCATTTTCCTTACTTAGTCCCACATCATCAAAGCCATTTAACTCTGCTATAATTAGGGCATTTTTTAGATATTCTTGTTGTAATTCTTGTTTTTTTTCCTTATCGCTAAAAATGTGCCTTAAAAGCTCACTTTCTTCAAATTGTTTTAAAACATTGACCGCTTTTTGCACATCAGCACCGATAATCCCCTCACTTTTATACGCATCTTTAAATTCTCTTATCGTGTCTTTATCATCGTTAAAAAGCGTATGAAAAAAGCCCAGCTCCTCCTCCATAAATTCGACTTCGCTTTTATTGTATCCGCTATCTTTTTGTATGAGTCTTAGCTTTTCTTTTTCCTTTTCAAGTGCTTTTTTGTAATCTAATTCATCATATTTATCTCTTAAAGCGTATTTTTCCCTTTCATTAAGTTCTAAATCCCCTCTTTCTAGCTTTTCCCTCACGCTTTTAAGCGCTCTTTTTTTAATGTCCTCTTTTTCGCTTTCAAAAATGTAATTTTCATCTTTAAAGCCAAGTTTATTAAGCCCCAGTTCTAAGCTATCAGCCACAGCGTTAAGCCCTAAATTATCCGCCGTATCCCTTAAGCTTTTAGTAAAAATATTTTCATTTTCTAGCCTTTTTTCAAATAAGGCTTCTTTTCTTTTAAGCTCTTTTTTCTTAGTTTCTAAATCCGCTTTAATTAAACCCGCTTTTGAATTTGCGAACTCTTTTGCCTTTTTAAAATCATAAAAATTATAATTTTGCTTTCTCTCATCACTAAGCCAAGATAACCCAGCGTTAAATTCAGCCTTTAACGCTTCATTTTCTTTATTTTTAAGCAGTTTTTGCCTAGTTTCCTCAGCACTAGGCTTTGAAAAAGAAAAATTACCCCCCTTTAAAGCATTGTAAATCGCTTCTGTATCGCCTTTTAAATCATTTTCTAATTTATCAAAATCAAGGCTTGAATTTAAGCCCTTTAGATAATTAATCGCTTCATTTTTATCTTTTCCACTTTTTTCAAACGCTTCAAAATTAAAATTAAACTGCATTATAACCTCCTATAAATTTACAAAAAACGCCCTAAGAAATTTAAAACGCTTTCATAACGAAGCAATTTAGCCCTTTAGAAAAGAAAGGCATAAGCCTTTCAAGTTTCTAAAGTGGATAACCCTTGCTGAGTGTGAAAGCGTTTTAAAATTCTTTAAGCCCCTTTTTTACCTCAAATCCTGTCCTGCTTTTTGCATAGAGGCATTGCCCTTTTGCTCTAAATTCTTAGGATTTTCAAGTAAAAGGGCGTTTTGTGTGCTTTGATTAATAGCTACGCCGTGTGCTAAATCGCCTTGAGAGGAGTATTTTTTCGTTTTAGCTTTTAGCTCTAAAATCTCAGCTTTTTTCTTTTCAAGTTCCAGTTTCATATTTTCTAAATTTAGCCCTTTTTCTAAACTCTCACTTTCATTTTGCGCCTCATTTTGCTTTTGCGTGATAAGCTCTAATAAGTCTTTTGCCTGTGTGCTTTGGACATCTTTTAGCATTAAAAGCATCATTTGGCTCATTAAGCTAGGATCGTGTGAAAAGCTTTTAATAATCTCAGCCCAAGAGGCTAATTTTTCCTCATTTGACTGCGTTTTGATTTGAGATTTATAAGAAAGGTCAAATTTGCCTATTTTTATGCGGTTGTTTTCATTTTCATTAATGCTAAAATACCTCTGCCCCACCCTCTCATCACTGATTTGAAAGACTTGTTTTTTAGTAAAATAAAGACTAATATAATCAATCGCCTTTTTAAAAATAAGCCTATCCATAACATCGCAAGCATTTAGATATTCTTGCAATCCCATAAGCCCAGCTTCGCGGCGTTGTGAAATGGCATCATTACTCATTCTATTATTGGCAATTCCTAGTGCTTCATCATTTAAACCGCTTATCATTTTGGCTAAATTGCGCTTTTCATTTGCCTTAGCACTAATGGTCGCTATGTCGTTGTGATGCTCTACAAATTTAAGCTTATTATCCCTTAATGCTCCGCTTCTTACCTTTACCACAGCATTATCTAAGCTCGCTTGTTTGATAAATTCCTCCGCTTCTAAAATGGCATCTTCTTCAAAAAAGGCTTTCAAAGTGCCTATCATATTCATCATTTTATTTTCACTATAATTGATATAATCTTGCAAGGGCTTAATGTCCCTAAAAAGCCCATACCATACGCCTTTTTCATCGATATTAAATTTACTCACTATAAAAGGATGCATACCATTTTTAAAAGGCTTTTTCTCATAGCTTAGTAAGCCCTCCTCCTGCCATATATACCTAGCAAAACCCTGCTCCTCTTTAATCCAGCTTTCTATTAAAATACATCTTTGGTCGAAATTGCGTTGATTTTTAATATAAGGGGTCGTTTTTAAAAGCCTTTTTGCCTCCTCAAAGCCCATATTAAGCTTTTTATGAAAACGCCTTGCATCAAGAGCGTTCAAATCCTCACTATAAGCGTCCATTAAAAAGCTAAGTGGATCAAGGCTTTTAAGACTTAAGAAATAATCACCCTCACTGTCTTTTTCGCACCATAATTCGCAAAGGCCCAAGCCAAAAATTAAATTTCTATCTCTTTTAATGATTTCTTTATTGTAATTAACATCCTCGCTAAATACTTTTAAAATATCATTGATTAAAATCGCAGTATTATGGTCGCTTTCTTGGCGTCCGCTGACTTTAATTTCTGCTATGCTTTGGGCTTTATAGCCTATGATTTTATTAATGATGAGTTTAAAAATATTTTCTATAACCGGGCTTTGTCTTCTTTCCAAAATGGTCTGTAAATTCACAGGGTCGATTTGATCGCCGTGATAATATTTTAAACTTTGATGAAATTCATAAAAAGATCTTTGACTTGCTCTCAAATCAAAATCATAAAGTTCTTTAAGCTCATTAAGTGAAAGCATACTAACCCTTAAAAGACGGGGGATTATGATAGTTAATGGAGACCCCGCCTTGTTTTTATATGGCTTTAAAACTTTAGGAGTGAAGCCTTAAAGCTTTGAAATTATGCTTGAAATGCCCTTTTAAAAAAAGGCTTAAATTATGTTATAATCCTAAAAAACTTCTAAGGAGAGAAAATGCAAATTTTAAGCATAGCCATTTTAATCATTTCTATTATTTTTATTTTTACCGCTCCTATATTTTTCTTTAAAAAACTTGCGGATTTAATCGATGAAAAATAAACTAACCCGCATTTTAGATAATTTAGAAAAACTTGCCGGCTCATTTTCCCTAACGCTTATCGCTTTGATTTCTTATTTATTTTTAAATGCTGAAAATTTAATCTTTTTAAGAATTAGCATTTTGATTTTTGCCATTTGTCTTAATTTAATCTCGCTTATTTGTATAATTTGGCTTTATCTTAAATTTTTTAAAAAATTAAATAACTAAAACCCCTTATAAATCCTCTCTTTTAGCTCTTCTGCATTTTCTACCACTTTAAGATAAATTTGCCCCTCAAAGATGAGATAAAATGCCTCTTTTCTTTCGCCATTTTTAAAGACAAGCGGCGCAAAATGATTTAAAATGTAAGTTTCATAAAAGCTTATGATATTTTTCTGGCTACCATTGCTAAAAAGCGTATCAAAACAGCTATCAATGTCCTTGCTATTTTTTCTTGTCCAAGCGCTATTTTCATTATAAAAAAGCTCCGTGTTTAAAAAAGTGGCATTATTTATAGCCGCCTCATTTTTATAAAAACACACAAAAGGCACTTTTTTGATAAAATCATCCACCCTAACTTCGACCATTTCAGCATAATTTTTCCTTTTTTCCTCTAAAGTATAAAGGCGCGATTTTTGGATATAATAATCCCCACTCATCAAAGCCTTTTCACTCTCAAAAAGCCTAGTTTCAAGCTCTTTTTTCTTAGTTTCTTTTAGCTTTTGCATACCTTTTCTAATATTTTCTATACTCTCAATTTTCCAACTATGTCCATAAGTGTCAATATCTTTTGTTAGCTTTTTAATCTGTTCTTCTTTTCTCTTTAACTCCTCACTCTCACCTAGCCATCTTTCATAATCCTCATTTAACACCCTCTTAAAATGCTCACTTTCTTTGAAAACCCCGTCTCTCTCCTCTTTAATTTGCTCTCTTGTTTTGACAAGTTCATTAAAATTCAAAGGTAATTCTAGCCTTAAGGCTTTGTTATAATTTTTATTTTTATCTATAAAATCCTCCGTGCAAATTTGTCTAAAAAAGGGATGCACCTGTTTAGCCACCACAGCTTCATAATGCTTATTTGCAGTCCCCCTAATATCAAAGCCCACTCCCACAAGCTCACTAAAGCCCTTTAGTATGCGGTCATTAGCTTTCTTAGCATTGATTAAAAGGCTATCTTGCTTTTCTTTGACACTTAAGCCCCCCTCACCCTTTTGCATATAACCCTCACTTATTTCACCTATAAAACCCTCATTGCCTCCTTGTGTATAATGGGCTCTTGTCATTATCATTTCATCGACCTTATCTTCTTTTAAATCCCCCCTTAAGCCCTTGCTAATATCATAAGCAAGAGAGGGGCTAAAACTTTCACTTCCTGGGGCATTTTGCCTATAAATGCACCCATCAGCGTAAATACTATAATTTTTATCGCTATTTAAAAGGCTCATTTCGCCCTTATTATCATTAAAAGCCTTTTGCCACGCCGCCTTTTTAAACCCTGCGTCCGCTTTAAAGGCTAAATCCCCCGCTTTTAAAGCGTTTCTTGTCATTATCCTATTTCCCACTAAGCCAACGCCACCACCTATAATGCCTAAAATCCCCCCAGTAAAAATACTGCCTATTACGGTAAAAATCCCGCCAAAAATGTTAAAGCCCCCAAATATCCCCTTTTTAGTCTTAGCACCAGCGATAGCCCAAGCGATGTAATCATACTCCTTAGGCTCTAAGTCAAGCTCATATTTTTTAATAATAGCACCAAATTGATTCATAGCATGATTGTAATGCCTTCTTCTTCTTCTTCTTTTAGTTCTGCCTGTTAATCCCATAAAATTTTCCTTTTTTACCTTCTTTTTAACGCAAAAATTGCGATTTTTGCTAAAAGAAGCAAAAGCTAAAGGCACACCCACCTAAATGCTTTGCATTTAGCCAAATCACGCCTTTAAATTTGCTTTTAAGCCGAAGCAACCCATTTCCTCATTGCAAAGTTTTAAATTTCTCCTTAAAAACCTAAACCCAAAATAACCCAAAAAGCCCATTAAAAAAAGCCTTAAAATTTGTGTTATAATCAAAAAAATGATAAAAAATTTAAATAAACTTGAGGAATTAGAATAATGATAGGCTTAATCGTAAGTGCTTTTGCGTTAATTGTTTTTTGCGGCTCTACCTTGATGATTATCAAAATGCTTGAAAACGATAAAGAAAAGCCTAAACATCGCTTTTAATTTGTGCGATTTTACTGGCTAATTCCTTAAGCCTCAAAGGCTCTCTTTCACTTTCTTTTTGCTTATAAAGATTTGAAAGAACAAAGGCTTTTAAGGCTTCATTTTGCCTTTCTTTTGCGTAAATTTTCACATTTTCATCAGCTAAAAGCTCCCTTTTTTTGCCCTCATCGTTAAAAAACGCCCTGTCTAAAAACTCCCCCGCATAGTAAATAAGCCTTTCTTTAAAGTCCTCATCATTTAAAGCACTTTTAATGATTTGCAAAATTTGTCTTTGATTTTCCGTATCATTTTTAAAAGTCTTTTTTGCCTTTAAAAACTCGCTCTCATCGATATTTAAATAACTTGCCGCCTTGCTAAAAAGCTCTTTTTTAAGATAAAAATTACTCACGCTTTCTATCATCTTTTTAAGCTTTATAAAAAGCGCGTGTTTAGCCTCACTATTTTGCGCTTTTTGCATTGCGAATTTAATATAAAACTCAAGACCCTCATAAGTATGCAAAGCTAGGCTTTTAATGTCGTATTTTTGCATAAATTCGCCCACATCTTTGACATTTTTTTTACACAGCGCGACCTTGAGATTAAAAAATTCATTTTCAAAGCACAGCCAAAGAGCTTTGTTCACAGCTTCATAACCAGCCTTGTCCTTATCAGGCACGAAAATAAGCTCTAAATTCTCCACATTAAGCCTTTTAATAAGGCTTAAATGCGAATGCGTGAAAGCCGTCCCAAGACAAGCCACCGCACTTTTAAAACCCGCTTTTTGCAAAGCGATCGCATCAAAAAAGCCCTCACATAAATAAAGCTTTTTAGAAAGCCTTGCATAATCTTTTGCCTTATCAAAACCATAAAGCAAAAAGCTCTTATTAAAAAGCTCACTATTTAAAGAATTCACATATTTGCCAAGCTTTCCTCCTGCTTTTAATTCCCTCGTGCTAAAGCCTCTTACACGCCCAAAGCTATCTTTTATCACAAAGCTTAAGCGACCTACAAAAAGAGAGTAAAAGCCCTTTTGATTTTCCTTGATATAGCCTAGTTTTTTGGCTATATTCATATAATTTTTTGCCTTTAAAAATCTAAGCAAATTTTCCAAATCCCCCGTATATCCAAGCTCAAATTCGCCTATATCGCTCTCATCTAAGCCCCTTTTTTTGCAAAAAGCTAAACTCTCCTCATTAAAATTATTTTTAAAATACTCATTTAGCTCTTTTAAAAAGCCAAATTCCTCTTTTTGAGTGGAGTTAAAATTAAGTTCTATATTTTCAAGTTTCGCCACTTCAGCCACCGCTTCAGTGAAGCTAAGATTTTTATAATCTTGTAAGAATTTTATGGCGTCCCCGCCCTTTCCGCACCCAAAGCAGTGCCAATAGCCCTTATTTATATTGATGATAAAAGAGGCGGTTTTTTCCGCGTGAAAGGGGCAATTTGCCTTATAAAACGCCCCCTCTTTTCTTAAAATAAGATAATTTTCTATAATCCTAACGATGTCTATTCTACTTTTAAACTCTTGCAAATCCATCACTTTCCTCCTATTTTATTTACTTTTTAGCGGGATTTTGCCTTTTAAACTTGCTTTCCAAGAGAATTGCAAAAATTAGTGCAATGAAACGCTTTAGCCCTTTTGAAAAGAAACGCCTTAAGCCCACGCCGACCCCCCTACACAGCCCTAGCCTTTAAAAAAAACCCCGCAATTTCCTTATATGCGATTTCAAAGCGAAGCGGGGTTTTCATTTGGCACTCACAAGAGACGCATAAGGGCTTAAATTCTAGCACCCCGCTATAATTTGCCTCGATAAGCATTTGCTTAAAAAGCGCGTTTTTATCGACATTGTAATTAAAAATGAGCGCCTTATCATTTTCTCTTTGACACACATCACAGACTATTTTTTCCTTACCACTTTCAAAAAAACAATTTAAAAACATTTTATTTCCTTTATTTTAATTTACTTTCACCGCGAAGCAAAGCTTTGCTAAAAGAACCTTCTCAAGCGATAGCGTTCCGATGAGTTACGAAACGCACCGCGCCTAAGTAAAAAACGCTAAAGGCACGACCCGCCCAAATGCTTTGCATTTAGCCAAGTTCGCCCTTAAACTTACTGCACCTAAAGCCCAATCGTCGCTAACGCAAAAGCCCGAGTTCGCCTCTAAGCTCATTTAAACCCAGCCCTAAAAGCCTATTTTTCCACACTCTCACCACTTCCCCCTGCCAGTAAGGCAGAGAGAAAACTAAGGCTAGAAGCCTCTCCACAAAATAAACAGCATTTTTTTAAAAAAAATAAAAGTTTCGATGATATGGGCTTTTGAAAAGTATTTTAAAAAAGGCTTTAGGATTTTTTCAAAAAGCGGAGGGGGGGTCAGCCCCACCTTAAAGTTTTGTTTTTGTCTCACGCTTTAAAAATCTTTTGAGGTAAAAAAACTTTTCAAAAGTCTATGTTATAGGGCTTAGACTAGCTTTATTACTATGGCACAAATTTTAAATGCTTTGTGCCATAAAAAAGCAAGACTAAATCTAATCTAAGCCCTATAAACAAGGCTTTTAAAGGCTTTTAGCTTTTAAAAAAAGCTTTTGGCACAAAAAGGCGTTTTAAAACCCTTTAGAAAAGCCCTTTTTATAGGGATTTAAAGTGCTTAAAGCCCCATAAAAAATAAAAATTAGCTTAAATGCTCTCGTGTGCGGTCGCTTAAGGGCGTGAATTTAGCACTGGTAAGCAGTCGCATCAAAAGGGCGGAGGCTTGTTAGGAGGGGGGTCGTTAAGCAAAAGGAGGTGGCTCTCGTGTGCGGTCGCTTAAGCGTGATGGCAAACTCACCTTAAGCGGCAGGGCAAATTTAGCCAAATGGTGCGGAAAATTTACGCCAAATGGTGCGGAAAATTCAAGCCAAAAAAGCTTTTTTTAAAAGCTAAAAGCTTAGGAAACTAGGCAAAAAAGGAGAAAAGATTATGATAGAAAAAATTCTAAATTCTACGCTTTATGAGCGTAATGGTGTGTGGTATATCGATGCAAGTATCGTTAGAAATGGGACGCAAGAAAGATTGCGTTTTTCGACTTCTTTTGCGGTGGATGAGATGAAAAAGCAAAGCGAGCAATACGCCCTTTTAAAAGAGCTTAAAACGGACTTTGTAAGGCTCTATCTTAAAAAGCAAAAGCACAAATTCAAAAAGACTTATGAAGTGCATAAAAAAAGAGGCGTGAAGCTTTTTAAAAATGTGGCAAAAGACTTCTTAGACTCCTTATACGGGCTTAAGCCAAAGTCTAAAAATAGCCTTGTGGAAAACATACGCCCCGCACTTAGCTTTTTTGAGTGGCATAATATAACAGACATTGATAAAGAGGAAATTGAGAAATTTTTCAATTTCTTAGACGAAAAAAACATTAGCATTTGCACGAAAAAGCACTATGCCAAAACGCTAAATAGAGTGCTTTGCTATGCTTTAGAAAATGAGCTTATAGAAAAAAACCCTTTCAAAATGCGAAAATGGCGTGATGATACAAAAGAAATTCAAGCCTTTAGCCATCAAGAAATTCAAACCCTACTCACGCAAAGCACTGGAGAGATTGGCATTTATCTTAAAATCGCTCTTTTGTGTGGGGCTAGAACAGGCGAAATTTTAGCATTGCAATGGAAGCATATAGACTTTAAAAATAAAAAAATCATCATAGAGCAAAGTATCAATAGCTTTGGCTTAGGCAGTCCTAAAACAGCAAATTCAAGGCGGATTATAGATCTTTTAAAGCCTCTTTTTGAATTTTTAGAGCAGGTCAAAGAGCAAAGAAAGCCAAGTGAAGAGGATTTCATCTTTAAAGGCGTTTTAAAGCCTTATATAAAGAATTTTCACAAAAGCTATTTAAGAGTGCAATATATCACCCTTTTAAGCCGTTTTAACATCGCTTATCGCCCTATTTATAATACTAGGCATAGCTTCGCCTCCTTTATGCTTTCAAAGGGCGAGAATTTAATGTGGGTTTCTTGGATGATGGGGCATAAAAATACAAGCATAACGCTCAGTTTTTATTCTAAATACCTCCCAAGCGGCACGCACGCGGAGTTTTTAAAGAGCTTTTTAGGGGGTGAGCTATGACTTACGCGCTTTTTATAAAGGTCATTAATGAAAAAACAGGACGCGAAAAAATGATAGATACGAAAGCTTACTGCCTCGCAGATATTCAAAAAATCATCGATGTTTATAAGCAAGGAGGCTGGAAGCTTAAGGCGTTTAGCTTTAAAAATTTTTAACACAAAGGAAAGTGAGATTTAAATGAAACAATATTATCTAAGCAGGATTTGGGGAAAGAAACTTTTAGTAGGCTTTTATGACAGCACAAAGTATCGTTATAGCAAATGTGTGAGAATTTTTTTAGAAAAGCTTAAAGATAGGACTACTAAGGGCTTTAGCTTTGAGAATTTAGAGGAGTTATTAAGCCTTATGAAAATAAGTATAAGGATAAAGCATAAGGGCAAAGCGCCCCTTATTTTAAAAGATAAAAGCCATTTTATGCGGTGCTATCTTTTATTATTTGAGTTTATAGAAAAGGAGAAACGCTATGCAAGAAATTTTTTACAAATTTAAAATACCGCGAAGTGAGAAATTTGTATGCGGCTTTTGTGGGGCGCATGCTCGCCTTTTTCACGCGACAAATCCGCTTTTTGAAAAGCTTAATGAAAAGCAAAAAGCTAAGGTTTTAAATGAGGGGCGTTTTGAGTGTGAGCCACTATGCCCGCACTGCTTTAAAAGCGCGAATTTCAAAGTCGTTTTAGAGCTTTACGCACTTAAAAAGACTAGCATTTGCACGCTTAAAATGAGAGAAAGAAGGAAGGATTTTGATTTTCTTTAGTAAGGGCTTTGGGTTTTGAAAGTTGTAGAGGCGAACTCGGGGCTTTTGCGTTAGCAAAAGGGTGGGGACGCCTTTAGCTTTTGTTACTTTTAGGTGAAATCGCAATTTCGCCGCTAAAAAGTAAATTAAAATAGAAAAGGATTGAATATGATAATTAAAGCAAAATTAAAAGGAAATTTCACGCAGGTTAGCAATGAGCTTATCAACCATCCGCATTTAAGTAATAATGCCAAGCTTTTGTGTATTAAAATTCTTTCTTTGCCTGAAAATTGGCGGCTTAATACAAAATATTTAGCAAATTTTTTAGGCTTAGGCGTGAGGGCAACTCAAAAATATTTAAGAGAATTAATTGATGTGGGCATTTTTGAAAAGGCGCAAGAATTAGACGAAAAAACTGCAAAATACACGCAAAATTTTACCATTATTTTTAATTCTTTTGATGATGAGGAAAAAGAGCTAAATGAGTGCAATGAAAGCCCTAAAAATAGCGAAAGTAAAACGCAAAGTATGGAAAATGACGGATTTGTTAAAGATGCAAATGCTAAAAGTATGGAAAATAAGAGCGTGGATAATGGCGAAAAAAAACCGCTGAGCGGAATTAATTCGCACATATATAATAAAGAATTTTTTAGTAATAAAAAATTCTTATACCGATTGAAAAATTTTTCAAATCGCACGATTTTTTTAAATCTACAACAGGGCTTTAAAATCAAAAATAGCTTTTTAGACTTTTCTTGTTTTGATGAAAGAGAAAAAATTGAAATTGATAAATGGTTCGCTTATAAAAAAAGGCTTTCAAAAGGACAATTTAACGCAATGAGTAAGGAAAGACAACTCAAAAAAATCAAGGGTTTTAAACTGGCAAATCAAAACATTATAGCAATTATTAATCAAAGCATAGAACAAGGTTGGCAAGGACTTTTTGCCTTTAAAACAAGCACAAAGGCGCAAAGTAAGGCAAGTGTAAGGCAAAAGGAAAAAGACGACTTAATGGCGTATTTTGATGACTTAAAAGCAGTAAAATGAGATCTTACAACCGCCCTAGCCATTATCAAACGAGCAAAAAGCCTAAGCAAAGAAGCACGACTTTTTACCTAGAAAGACGGCTTTTAAAGCTTTTAAAAGAAATCGCACAATTTGAAAACATCAGCCTTAGCATAATGGTAGAAAGGAGCTTAAATTATGCAAGAAGTGGGAATTTTAAAAGAGCAAACAAAATCAAAAAAAAGACAAAGATTTATGCTAAAAACAAGCACAAATTTGCAAATTGCAAGGCAAAGCAAAAAGATGAAATTAACCAAAAATGCCTATTTAACTAAGTCTTTACTAGACTTTTTAGTGCAATATAAATCGCAAAATATTTTCTTTTTTGGGCGTGATGATGAATAAAAAAGAGTTTTTAGAATACATTATCGATAATGTAAGCTATCTTAACATTGTGGAAAAAAGGCTTTTATGTGAATTTATAGTGGGTTTAAATGAGAGCTTTATCAAAGCACTTTTTCAAAGAGCTTTGAGCGAAAGAGCGATTAATCTAAAGAGCTTAAATGCCCTGTATGATGAGCTTTTAAACGAGGAGGCGTTAAGACTTGCAAGAAATTCTAAGATTAATTTTAAAAGTCAAAACGACCGCTATAAATACGACCCTTTGGAGCTTTTAAAAAGCTATTATTATGAAAAATTAAAAAATAATTCTTTAAAAAAAGGCAAATAATGCAAAGTATTGTCATAAGATCTTTACTTGAATTCCCGCAGAAATTAAGCGAATTTGAAAACGCTTTTCATAAAAAAATATTTGAGCCAGCTTATCAAAACTTTCTTTCTAAAATCTATAAGTTAGAAAAAATCAGCCTAGCCGCTTTTGAGGCGGAATTAAGCGAAATGGAACTTAAAAGCGAGGAGTATATAAAAATCGCAAGCGCCGTGCCAGAGCTTGACTTTTTAGAATACGAAAAGCCTCTTAAAAAGTCCTTTATGCTAAGAGAGCAAGAGAGTTTAGCAAGGCTTTTGCTAAAGGCAAGTAGCGAAAAAACGCTTTTAAATTTAGAGAATTTGCAAAGTGATTTTAGTGAGCTTTATACAAGTTCTTTTTTAAGCTTTTTAGAGTGGGAGAGCAAATATAACCAAAGAGATGCAAACGAACAGATAAAAAGCGGGGTGAGCTTTTTAGACCACGCTTTAGACGGGGGCTTTGAAATGGCACAGCTTGTGCTAATAAGCGGAGATCCTGAAATGGGTAAAACCAGCCTTTGCTTACAAGTGATAGAAAATATCTCTCGCTTACATAAAGTCGCCTTTTTCTGCTTTGAATTTACCATATGGGACTACATCAAAAAAAGGCAAAATAACACGCATTTTAATAAGGAAAATTTGATTATTTTAAATGACGGATATAATATCTTTGAAATGGAAAATAATATAAGAATTCTAGCCAAAAAGGGCGTAAAAGTCTTTTTCATCGATAGTCAAATGAGGGTAGAAAATAATAATGAGGGAAACAACCCAGAAGAAAGAGAAACGATGAAATTTAGCGTTTTAGCTAAACTTTGCCATAAGCTTGACATTTTGATTTTAATGGTCGTGCAAACCTCAAAAAGTGATACGGAAAATCCTCTTGGAAGCAAAAGAGCATCGCATGAGGCAAGTATCATCATGCGGCTTGAGAAGGTAGAATGCGATAAACACGACCTAAGCCATAAAAATAAGGCTTTTCATCCCTCAAAACGCAAATTCATCATGCAAAAAAACAAGCAAACAGGAAAGCACTTTGTCGAGGAAGTGGGCTTTAAGCAAGTTAATCAAAGCTTTTATAGCCTTTATGATGAGGGTAAAAAAATGGTGCAAGTGGATTTTAACGAAATACAAAAAACGCTAAATTTAAACGATGATGAGCCCTTTTAAAGGGCTAATCTTATATCGCTTAACACCGCCTTACTGGCAGGGGGAAAGTAGCTCATTGCGGACTTGTTAATTCTTTTTTAGATACTTTCATAGCTCTTTTATATCCTAAGAAATGCCTTTTATAAACAAAGCCATAAAATACATAGCCTTTGAATATGGTGTATGCCGCCCTTAAAGCTCTATCAAAGAACCGCATTGAAGCTTTTAAAACCCCTTTTTTACAAGCTATTAAAAGCCCGTTTAACTAAGCTCCACCGATAAATAAACGCTGTTATTTTAAGCGATAAAATTAATGATTAATCATAAAAAGAATAAAAAAATTCCTAAAAGTAACAAATACTTTTGATTTTTTATCAAAAAAATTGTTTTTTTAAATTTTTTATATTTATTTTGCTAGAATCTTAAATGTAAATATCT
Source organism: Campylobacter felis (assembly GCF_030250085.1). Lineage (NCBI taxonomy): Bacteria > Pseudomonadati > Campylobacterota > Epsilonproteobacteria > Campylobacterales > Campylobacteraceae > Campylobacter > Campylobacter felis. The sequence continues at coordinate 70,828 of NZ_JANURX010000007.1, read as the reverse complement.
CAATTTGAAAGGTAAATAATGAAAAAATTATTTTTTATTATGTTGCTCGGTGTGTTCTTTTCAGGTGTTGCTTTAGCAAACTTTGATTGTGATGTAAAATGTAAAATTCTTAAAGAGCAATAGATTGCCCAAGTATGTGCCGTTTATCAGCTATGCACTCCAAACCAAGCGAGTAAAGGAGAATTTATGAAAGTCGCCAACGATGTTCAAATTATCGGTTTAAATGACGCCCTTACTTATTCTAAAAGAGCGAATATAGCAAGTAAAGATTTTCAAAGCTTGAAAGAAGAGGAGCTTAAACAAGAAGATTTTTTAAGTGTTTTAAATCATATTGAGGGCATCAGGGTGATTTTCCAAGATGAGGAAAGCTCTAAATTTGTCAGCTTAAACCTCACGAAAAGTAATTTCACAAGAATTTTAAAGCATTTTAATCAAAAAGATAATTATTTTTTACGAGAAGATGGAGCGATAAGGCTTAACGGAGCTGCACAAAATTTTGTCGCTGGGTGGTTTAAAAATGCAGCTTATGATTTAAATTATCTCAAAGCCGATGCGGATAAAAATGGCTTGATACAAGGAAAAGAAAACGAAAAGCTTTACCTTTATAGTGATGTAATCTACACGCCTGACAACCCTAAAGGTGGTCCAAATGATGTCATAAGACAACTTTATCTACAAGGTGGAGGGGGTAGAATTTTGGCAAATGATGATATGGAAAGGGAGTTAGATGAAGCTTTAAATGCGCTTCTTGCTTTTGATAAAAATGCAGATAAGAAAATAAGCATTTTAGAGCTTGAAGGTTCTAAAGAAAGGGTTATCGCTAAGGCTAAAATTCAGTTTGATAATCCAAGCTCCATAAGTAAAGAAATGTTAGAAAAATTAAAAAGAAAAAGCAAAGAAATAGAAAATGCAAGCGATGAGGCAGAGGAGAAAAATGACGCAACTAATATCAAAAATAAGGCGTTAGAGCAAGGACTAAGTGCCTTAAATATGAGTGAGCTTTTAAAATTGAAAGAAAAATACCCAGAAGAATACGAGCAATTAAAGCAAAAAGATTTAGAAAATTTAAGTAAAGATTTAAACGAGGACTTAAAAGCACACTATGAAAGTCTAAAAATCATCGATCAGCTAACCTAGTCTTAACATAAACTATACAATAAATCAAATTTCAATTAATTTTATTTAAGTAAAATAACACATTTTTATGAGGAGAGTCGATGACTTGTTTATATCCGGGCAGCTTTGACCCCATCACAAATGGGCATTTAGATGTGATTAAAAGAGCGCTTAAAATCTTTGACAAAGTGGTCGTTGCCATAGCACAAAGTGAACATAAAAACCCTTGTTTTAGTTTAGAAAAACGCAAAGATTTAGCCCTACTTGCGACACAAAATTTAAAAAATGTAGAGATTGTTACCTTTACTAATTTGCTTGTGGATTTAGCTAAGGAGCTTGAGATAAAAACGGTTATTAGAGGACTTAGAGCGGTGAGTGATTTTGAATATGAGCTTCAAATAGGCTATGCAAATAACACTTTATGGAGTGAATTTGAAACAGTTTATCTAATGCCAAATTTAAAAAATGCCTTCATCTCAAGCTCCATAGTCCGCTCCATAGCAGCACACGGAGGCGATGTCAGCTCTTTAGTGCCAAAAGAAATTTTACCCTTTTTAAAGGATAGCTCGTGTATGTAGTTTTAGAGGGAATTGATTGCGTAGGAAAAAGCACACAAATAGAGCTTTTAAAGCCTATTTACAAAGATGCCATTTTCACAAGTGAGCCTGGTGCGACTAAGCTGGGAGAGTATTTAAGAGAACTTTTGCTTAATAGACCCTACCCTATCTCATCAAAAGCAGAGCTTTTACTCTTTTTAGCCGATAGAAATCAACATTATGAAGAAATTTTAAGAGAAAACGAACAAAAGCTTATCATCAGCGATAGAAGCATAATCTCAGGTATGGCTTATGCTAAAAATTTTGACCTTGATATTTTATTTACCTTAAATGACTTTGCCCTTAATGGCTTTTTCCCACAAAAAGCCATTTTTCTAAGAGGTGATGAGAGCTTACTCAAAGAAAGAATGGGGCAAAAAAATTTAGACGACATAGAAAAACGAGGAGTTGCGTATTTTATAAATGTGCAAGAAAAAATGGAAAAGGTTTTAAATTTCTTAAAATTTAAAATTGATCTTAAAATTTTAGAGCTAGATGCGAAAGATAGTATAGAAAATTTACACGAAAAGATAAAGGAATTCATTAATGATTAACGCTTTAAAGGGTATGAAAGATATAGAAGGCAAACAAGCCTTTTATTATACTAAAATCATAAAAATTTGCGAAGAAGTGGCACAAAATTATGGCTTTAGCTTCATCAACACTCCACATTTAGAACTTAGCAAACTTTTTAAAAGAAGTGTGGGAGAAAGCTCTGACATAGTCGGTAAAGAAATGTATGAATTTATCGATAAGGGCGGCAATGAAGTCTGTTTAAGACCTGAAGGCACGGCTGGTGTGGTGCGTTCTTACATCGAGCATAAAATGGATAAAAGTGGAAGTGTGAAGCGATGGTTTTATCACGGCTCAATGTTTCGCTACGAAAGACCGCAAAAAGGGCGTTTGAGAGAATTTCATCAATTTGGCGTAGAGAGTTTTGGCACTAAAAGCGTCTATGAAGATGCTTCTCTTATTTTAATGCTAGTAGAAATTTTCACACGCCTTGACATTAAATTTAAACTTATTATTAATTCTTTGGGCTGTTTTGAGTGCTTAGAGTCTTATAAAAAAACCTTAATAGAATTTTTAAAAACTCAAAATGGCTTTTGTGAAGATTGTTTGCGGCGTCAAACGCTTAATCCCATACGCGTTTTAGACTGCAAAAATGAGCATTGTCAAAGTCTGCTTCAAAACGCGCCTTTACTTAGTCAAAGACTTTGCCCCTCTTGTGAGAAAAATTTCACACTTTTACAAACTTGCCTAAAAGAAAATGGCGTGGAATTTGAGCTTGACGATAAGCTTGTGAGGGGGCTTGATTATTATTCTCAAACGGCATTTGAGTTTATTAGCGATGAAATAGGTGCTAAAGCGGCTATCGCTGGGGGAGGAAGATATGATAGACTTATTGAATATTTAGGTGGTAAAAATGGCTATGGCGTAGGCTTTGCGCTTGGCATTGAAAGGCTTATTGCGATTTTGGAGCAAAAAGAAGAAAATGAGGAGCGTAAGGGAATTTATCTGTGTGCCTTAGATGAAGCTTATATGCCACATCTAATGCAAATCGCTACAAAATTAAGAAAAAACAAAAAAGTATTTTTATCTTACGAAGCAAAAAAACTTGCAAAACATCTAGCAAGTGCCGATACTATGGAGACTGAAATCTTTTTATGTATGGGTGAAAATGAAGTAAAAAATCAAAGCTTATTTTATAAAAATTTAAACACAAAAGAAGAAAAGCAAATTTTAATCTCAACTTTGGAGCAGCATTTATGAATAGCTATGGTATAGACATTTGGGGAGATGATAATTTCATTATTAAAAATGGCAAAGTTTGTGTGAATTATGGCAAAAAACCCGCCATTATCGATATGATCAAAGAACTACGCAATGACGGATATAGAGGTCCTTTACTACTTCGCTTTCCACACCTTATCCAAAAGCAAATCGAAAATATTTATGGTAGTTTTACTAAGGCGCGTAAGGAATTTGATTATAAGGGCGGTTTTAACGCCGTTTATCCTTTAAAAGTCAATCAATATCCAGGCTTTGTAAAAAACCTTGTCAAGCTTGGCAAAGATTATAATTACGGACTTGAAGCAGGCTCAAAGGCAGAACTTTTACTCGCTATGGCTTATAATAATGAAAACTCTCCCATTACCGTTAATGGCTTTAAAGATAGAGAATTAATCAACATAGGCTTCATCGCCGCTGAAATGGGACATAATATCACCTTAACCATAGAAGGGCTTAATGAGCTTGAAGCCATCATCGACATCGCTAAAGAGCGTTTTAAACCTAAACCAAACATAGGACTTAGGGTGCGTTTGCACTCGGCTGGAGTAGGAATTTGGGCGAAAAGTGGGGGAATTCATTCTAAATTTGGACTAACCTCAACCGAACTAATAGAAGCTGTTAATTTGCTTAAAGAAAACAAGCTTATAGAGCAATTTACGATGATTCATTTCCATCTTGGCTCACAAATTAACGAAATTCATCCGCTTAAAAAAGCCTTAAATGAAGCAGGAAATATCTATACTGAACTTAGAAAAATGGGGGCTAAAAATTTAAAAGCTATTAATTTAGGCGGAGGCTTGGCGGTGGAGTATTCGCAGTTTAAAGACGAAAAAAGTAGAAATTACACTTTAAGAGAATATGCTAATGATGTGGTTTTTATCCTTAAAAATATCGCTGAGCAAAAAAGCGACATTGAGCCTGATATTTTCATAGAAAGTGGGCGTTTTGTCGCTGCCTCGCACGCCATTTTAATTGCTCCTGTTTTAGAGCTTTTTTCTCAAGAATATGCCGAAAATAAGCTTGTTTTAAAAAAGCAAAATCCTAAACTCATCGATGAGCTTTACGATCTTTATCAAAACATAAAGCCCTCCAACGCCCTTGAATATCTTCACGATAGCATTGACCATCTTGAAAGCATTTTGACGCTTTTTGATTTAGGCTATGTGGATTTAAAAGACCGCTCAAATGCCGAAATTTTAACTCAACTCATTAGCAAAAAGGCAATTTTACTGCTTAAAGATAAGCCAAGTGCGGATTTAATCGCTATACAAAATGAAGTGCAAGAACGCTATTTGGTAAATTTTTCTCTCTTTCAAAGTATGCCCGATTTTTGGGGTTTGGAGCAAAATTTCCCCATTATGCCTCTTGACAGACTTGATGAAAAGCCTACAAGAAGTGCGAGTATTTGGGATATCACTTGTGATAGTGATGGTGAAATTTCTTATTCTAAGGACAATCCTTTACTTTTGCACGATGTCGATGTGGAAAAGGAGAACTATTTTTTAGGCTTTTTTCTTATGGGGGCTTATCAGGAAGTGCTTGGTATGAAGCATAATCTTTTCACTCACCCAACTGAAGCTAGCGTTTATATAGATGAAAATGGCTATGTTTTAAAAGACATTATCGAAGCACAATCTATACTCGATATTTTAGAGGATATAGACTATGATATTCACGCGATTATGGATATTTTAAATGAGCGTATTAGCGAATCTTCGCTCGTTGATGAAAAGCAAAAAAAGCACATTTTAGGAGAGCTTTATCTTTTTTTAAATGATAATGGCTATCTTAAGAGTATAGGCGTTTAAGGATAAATTCCATAAATTCCTCGCTTTCATTGGGGCAAGCGATGACTTTATAATCTTTGGATGCGATTTTTCTATATTCTATCTCTAGCTCGAAAATCGTCTCCACACAATCAATACAAAAAGAAAGCGGATAAATCAAAGCCTCATTTTTAAGTGTTGAAAGAATTTCGCTCGTGCTAGGACCTAACCATTTTACCGGACCCAATTTTGACTGGTAAGCAAGTAAAATTTCATCAAAATAATCCTTCAAGCTTTCTTTTAAAAGCTCAAAATGTGCATTAATGTGCTTTTCATACAAATCCCCCTTTTTTATCACAGAAAGAGGCAAAGAGTGTGCTGAAAAAATAAGGCTTTTTTTATATCCGGGCATAAAGCTTTCATTAGCTTTTAAAATATGGCTTATCAGCATTTCATTATAAAGCTTATCTTTGTAAAAAAATTCCACTTCTTTTAGCTTTGCTTTAATTTCTTGCTTTTTTATCTCCTTATGCAAGACTTCAAGCGAAGTTGTGATGGTCGTTGATGAGTGATGAGGATAAAGAGGGAAAAGTATCAATTCATCATCGTTGTTTAAGTCATATTTTTGCAAAACTTCTTTGGCAAAGGGCGGGACATAAAGATTAACAAAATCAAATTGAAAATCTTTTTGTCTAGAATTTAGCTTATCGCAAAGAGAGGTGGTAATGAAATTAAGCGGCGAAAAGCCGCCTATTTGCTTATAATTTTCCCTCATCGCCCCTACCCTTGCCTTAGTGATGCAAAAAGCGACAAAAGAGCGTAAAAAAGCATTTTTAATCCCCAAAATATAAGGATCATTAAACATATTTTTTAAAAAAAGCTCACAATCTTTCAAATTGCAAGCCCCGCCCATATTTAAAAACAAAACAAGCTTCATCATATCCCTTTGAAAAAAGCTTGATTATAGCTTAATTTTACTTAATTTTGCTATCATTTGACTTTTAGAAATTTTAATAGGAAAAATAATGGATATAAGAGCCCAATTTTTAAATTTTTTCGCCTCAAAAGGACACGAGATCACTCCCTCAAGCCCTTTAGTGCCTGATGATGCAAGTCTTCTTTTTACAAATGCTGGTATGGTGGCTTTTAAAAATATTTTCACAGGAGAGGTGCCACGCCCTACCCCTCCGCGTAAAACAAGCTGTCAAACCTGCATTAGAGCAGGTGGAAAGCATAATGATTTAGACAATGTCGGCTACACTGCGCGCCATCATACCTTTTTTGAAATGCTTGGAAATTTTAGCTTTGGAGATTATTTTAAAAAAGAGGCTATTGCCTATGCTTGGGAATTTGTAACGGAGGTTTTAAAACTCCCTAAAGAAAGACTTTATGTTACGGTTCACGAAAAAGATGACGAGGCTTATACGCTTTGGCAAGCACACATTGAAAAAGAACGCATTTATAAATTTGGTGATAAGGATAATTTCTGGCAAATGGGCGATACTGGACCTTGCGGACCTTGTAGCGAAATTTTTTACGATCAAGGCGAAGAGCATTTTCACTCAAGTGAAGACTATATGGGAGGTGATGGAGATCGCTTTTTAGAAATTTGGAATTTGGTTTTTATGCAGTATGAAAGAAGTAGCGATGGCACTTTAAGCCCTCTTCCTAAGCCTAGCATAGATACAGGGATGGGACTTGAGAGAGTTTATGCGATTAAGGAGGGAAAATTAAGCAATTTTGACAGCTCCTTATTTATGCCTTTAATTAATCAAATCGCCTCGCTTTGTGGCAGGGCTTATGTGTATGAAAGCGGAGCAAGTTATAGAGTCATAGCCGATCATATCCGCTCAAGTGCTTTTTTACTCGCTCAAGGAGTAAGTTTTGATAAAGAAGGCAGGGGCTATGTTTTACGCAGAATTTTACGCAGAGCTTTAAGACACGGCTATTTGCTAGGACTTAAAGAACCTTTTATGTATAAGCTTGTCGATGTGCTTTGTGAGCTTATGGGCGGACATTATGCGTATTTAAATGAAAAAAAAGAAGCCATTAAAGAGCAAATTAAACTCGAAGAAGAAAGATTTTTAAGCACCATAGAAAAGGGCATAGAGCTTTTTAACGAAGAATTAGCCAAAACACAAAATATTTTTAGCGGAGAGATAGCCTTTAAGCTTTATGATACCTATGGTTTCCCTCTTGATTTAACTCAAGATATGTTAAGAGAAAAGGGGCTAAGCATTGATGAAGAGTGCTTTGAAAGATTAATGAGTGAGCAAAAAGAAAGAGCTAAAGCTGCTTGGAAAGGAAGCGGAGATAAGGTTGTGAGTGGGGATTTTAAAATTTTGCTAGAACGCTTTGGTAAAAATGAATTTGTAGGTTACACGCAAAAAGCGTGTGAGAGTCAAATTCTAGCCCTTTTAGATGAAAATTTCAAAATGCAAGAAAAACTTCATAATGGACAAACAGGCTGGGTCTTTTTAGATAAAACGCCCTTTTATGCAAATAGCGGCGGACAAGTGGGAGATAAGGGCTTTTTAGACGAAAATGAAATCAGCGATACGCAAAAATTCTTCGAGCTTAATCTTAGCAAAATCACCGCTAAAAATGAGCTTAAGCTAAATGAGAAGCTTTTAGCACACATTGATGAGGGCAAAAGAGAACAAATCGCAAGACACCATTCAGCCACGCATTTACTTCACTATGCTTTGCGTAAAATTTTAGGAACACACATCGCTCAAGCTGGGTCTTTGGTCGAATTTAATAAACTTCGCTTTGATTTTAATCATCCTAAAGCTCTCACTAAAGAAGAATTAGAAAAGATAGAAAATTTAGTCAATGAGATGATTAGCTCCTCTTATCCTGCCCTGCTTGAAGAAATGAGCCTTGATGATGCAAAAAAAAGCGGTGCAATAGCCCTTTTTAGTGAAAAATATGAAAGTAAAGTTAGAGTTTTAAGTCTAGGAGAAAGCAAGGAGCTTTGCGGTGGAACGCATGTAAATAATAGTGCTGAAATAGGAAGCTTTTTCATACTGAAAGAAAGTGGAGTGAGTGCTGGAGTAAGGCGTATTGAAGCTGTGGTTTCAAAAGCGGCACACACTTACGCTAAAAATGCCTTAAAAGAACTTGAAAGTTTAAAAATAGAGCTTAAAAATAATGATTTATTAAGCGGAATTTCAAAGCTTAAAAATGAAATTTCAAAGCTTAAAAATGAGCTAAAAAACTCAAATCAAAATGAGCTAAAAAGCGAAAATGTCAAAGGCGTGCAAATTTGCATAGCTAAAGTAGAAAATGGCGACATAAAGGCGATGATTGATCATTTTAAAAATCAATTTGAAAAAGCGATCATTTTACTCATACAAGAAAAAGAAGGCAAGATAAGTCTTGCTGCTGGAGTTAAAAATGCTCCTTTAAAGGCTGGAAATTTAGTCAAAAATATCGCTATAATTTTGGGAGGAAATGGCGGCGGAAAAGATGACTTTGCCACAGCTGGAGGCAAGGATCTTACAAAAATAGATGAAGCTTTAAAAGAGGCTAAAAGCTTTATAGAAAAAGGACTTTAATGCTTATCTTAGCTTCAAGTTCTAAAATAAGAGCCTCCTTGCTTCAAAATGAGGGCGTAGAATTTCAACAAATGTCATTTGATTATGATGAAAGTCTTAAAAAAGACACTAAGCCTCATCTTTATGTGCAAAAAATCGTCCTTGAAAAAGAAAGACAATTTTGCATAAAAAACGACTTAAAAAACGAAACTTTGCTTTTTGCAGATAGCGTTGTAAGCATAAGGGGGCAAATTTTAACTAAGGCTAAAAACGATGAAGAAGCTCTTAAAATGCTCTTAATGCAAAGTCAAAGTAAAGTGAGTGTTTTAAGTGCTTTTTTGCTTCAAAGTCCTTTAAAAAGGGTATTTTCTCTTTCTAAAACGACACTTTTTTTAGCCCAATTTGACGAAGAAGATATGAAGCAATATATTCAAAGCAAACTTTATCTAAACAAAGCTGGTGCGTTAATGTGCGAGGGCTTTCATCAAAAATACATCTTAAAGCAAAACGGCTCTTTAAACACAGCTTTAGGACTGGATACTCAAACCTTAAAGGCATATTTATGAAAATTTTAAAATATTTTTTCTCTTTTGCAATTCTTATTTTCATTTGTGGGGTGATTTATGCGAGCTATTTGTTTGTAAGTGCAGACACAGAGGGCTATACTTTTAAAGAATACAGCCCTCCTCTTACAAGTCAAATTTATGATAAAAATGGCAAATTAATCGCTAATATTTTCGAGCAACATCGCTTTTATGCTAAATATGAAGAATTTCCTCCAAAACTCATAGAAGCTTTAATAGCCATCGAGGATACTGCTTTTTTTGAGCATAATGGTGTTAATATCGATGCCATTTTTCGTGCCGCTTTAAAAATCATCAAAACAGGGGGGCAGACTATGGAGGGTGCTTCAACTCTCACGCAGCAATTTATCAAAAACACAGAATTAACCCCCGAAAGAACGCTTAATAGAAAAATTAAAGAAGCCCTACTCGCCTATAAAATGGAAACTTTACTAAGCAAGGAAGAAATTTTAGAACGCTATTTGAATTTCATCTTTTTTGGACACGGATATTATGGCGTTAAAACGGCAGCTAGAGGTTATTTTCACAAAGAATTAGATGAATTGAGCCTTAAAGAAATTGCTATGCTTGTAGGTATGCCAAAAGCTCCTAGCTCTTATGACCCTACCAAACATTTTGATTTAAGCGTTTCAAGGGCAAATAATGTCATAGCGAGATTATATTCTTTAGGGTGGATTTCTAAAAATGATTATGAGATAGCGATGAAGGAAACACCAAAAGTGTATGATGATACCCTAACGCAAAATGTCGCACCTTATGTAGTCGATGAAGTCATTAAGCAATTAAGCCCGCAATTTAGCGATTTAAAAACAGGAGGCTATCAAATCACCCTAAATTTAGACCTTGAAGTGCAAAAAATGGCAAGAGAAGCCTTAAAATTTGGCTATGATGAAATCATTAAACGCGATAAAGACGCAAATTTAAGCACTTTAAATGGTGCTATGGTCGTGGTCAATCATCAAAATGGCGATGTTTTAGCCTTAGTGGGTGGGGTTGATTATGAAAAAAGTCATTATAATAGAGCCACGCAAAGCACAAGGCAGCCCGGAAGCTCTTTTAAACCTTTTTTATATCAAATCGCTATCAATCTTGGCTACTCAACTATGAGTGAAGTTCCTGATATTTCACGCATTTTTGAAAGTGCAGAGGAGGACTGGAAACCTAAAAACTATGGAAGCAATTTTCAAGGACTCATCACCCTAAAACAGGCTCTTACTGCTTCAAGAAATCTAGCAACTATCAATTTAGCCCTTGAAATAGGACTTGATGTAGTCTATTCTAAACTTTTAGAATTTGGCTTTAGTCAAAATATCCCTGCGGATTTATCCATAGTGCTTGGAAGCTTTGGAATTTCGCCTTTAGAATTTGCTAAATTTTATACGATGTTTGGTAATTATGGTGTGATTAAAGAGCCTGTTTTAATTAGAGAAATTAAAAATAAAAATGGAGTTTTAATCGCACAATTTAACTCAAAAGAGACAAAAGTCAGTGAGGCAGAACAGACTTTTTTGGTGCTTGATATGATGAAAAGTGTCGTTGAAAAAGGCACAGGGCGTAACGCTAGAGTCGCAGATATCGAAATAGCAGGTAAGACAGGCACATCAAATAAAAGCATCGATGCGTGGTTTTGTGGGCTTACGCCAGAGATAGAAGCACTCATTTGGTATGGTAATGACAATAACAAACCTATGCGTTACACAGAAGGAGGTGCTAGGACAGCTGCACCTGTATTTAAGGACTTTTTGACGCGTTATATCGCAGCCTTCCCAGAAACTAAAAGAAAATTTGATGTGCCAAATGATGTCAGGCGTGGGACCTATAATAATTCAAGAGAATATTACACACCCAAATCGCCTCTACCTAATAAAAAACACCATCAAAATGAGATTTTGTTTTGATGATGAAATTAAAAAACTAGGCGATGAAATAGCACTTAACTTTCTCCTTCGCCTAGCTCATAAAGTCCGCTTTTAAGCACAATTTCATTGCGATTTGTCTCAATTAGCCCTTGTGTTTTTAGCTCTTTTATCACTCTTGCAACTACTTCTCTAACACTGCTGATGTTATTTGCTATGCTCTCTTGACTAGCCTTTACATGGTTATCCCTAGCATTGCTTAATAGAAACTTCACTACGCGATTTTTAAGACTTTTAAAGCTTACATCATTAATGGTATCAAAGGCTTGTTTTAGGCGTTTAGAGACTAGTGAGAGATTAAAACGCATAATAGATTCATTGCTATGCGTAAGGGCTTCAAAGCTTTTGTTTGGCAGGATAAACACACTAGAATCTTCCATAAACTCAAGCACCACATCAACTTGTATATTTGAAAAAATACAGCTTGTAGCAATAATACAACTCTCTTTGCCACTTATAGTAAAATGGTGATTTTTAGCATTGCTTGAGACGCTAAAAAAGCGGATTTTGCCACTTAAAACATACAAAAAGCCCAAAAGTTCATTGCTATCAGAATAGATTCTATATCCCTTTGTGTATGTTTTTACAATGCTCTTCTTCTGTAACACTTCAAGGCTTCTCTCATCGCCACATATTGTGGTATTTATCTGTGCTAAGGTATCTTTAGTGAGTGGTTGCATATTTTCCTTTTTGTGATAAAATCGCTTGAATTATAGCCTAAAAAGGTTTGATTACGGCTTGGCTAAAAATTTTTCATTTAGTATTTTTCTGGTATCATAATGATCTTAAAATGATATAAATCGAGGAAATTTAGTGGATAGCTTACAAGTTGATGAAACTTTACACATAGAACAAGCCGCACGGTTGATAAATTTATCTATCAAATATGTTCGCAGAGAAATTGCTAATGGATCTTTTGTGAGTCAAAAAAAGAATGGTAGAATTTTGATTGATAAGCATTCTTTTTTACATTGGAAAGATAATCAATCAAAGAAAAATCTTAATCAACAGAATAAAATTATTAAACAAAAAAGACAAGAAGATATAGCAAATTGGATAAATATTGAAAAAGAATTTAAAGAAATAAATGGCTGGATTAATCATTTAGAGACCACCTATAACTGCATTGATTTGTTTTCGGGGGCTGGTGGTTTGTCTTGCGGATTGGTAATGGCTGGTTTTATGCCTATTGCAAGTATAGAAATTATGCCCGAGGCTGTTTTGACATACAAAAACAATTTTTCAAAATTGAAAAATTTTAATGAAAACATAATTGCACAAGATATTAAAGAAGCTAGTGTTAAAGAAAAGTTAATTAGCTCTATCAAAGATAAACACATTCATTTAATTTCTGGCGGATTTCCGTGTCAAGGATTTTCAATGTCAGGACACCGTATAGTGTGTGATCCTAGAAATTCCTTATATTTAGATATGCTTGATATTGTTGAAAAGATTCGTCCAGACTTTGTTTTAATGGAAAATGTTGAAGGTTTGCGTTCAATGCTAGGTGGTGCAATTGAAAAAAAAATAATAAATGATTATAAAGAAATAGGTTATGAAATCAATGTAACAACACTAAATTCTGCCGATTATGAAGTTCCGCAAATTAGAAAGCGTGTTATATTTATCGGCAACAGGATTGGGGCAAAAAATTATCATCCAAAGCCACTTTTAACATCGCAAAATTACAAAACTGTTGGTGATGCAATTTTAAAGTTTTTAAATGTACCTGAGAATGAGTCGATTAATCATATTATGACTAGACATAGTCCAGAAATGGTTGCTAGAATGCAAAATGTAGAAGTGGGAAAAAGTCTTTATAGTCATTATGGTGATGCGTGGAAAAAAGTCGATTGGAATAAACCATCTTGCACGGTTAAGGAAAATCACGGCGGAGTAAATATCCATCCTATTTTAAATAGAGTGATGACTCCTAGAGAATTGGCAGCATTGCAGAGTTTCCCTGATGATTTTATATTTGCAGGTTCAAAAAAATGGCAATTAGTGCAAATTGGGAACGCTGTGCCACCACTTTTGGGCAAGGCTATTGGATTATCTATCATCAAATCGCTAAAGGAAAATAATGTCAAATAGCTATTTTCAAAAGTGTGTATATTTAAAAAAAGAAATTATCAATTATATAATAACCATTTTTAGAGTATATGATGATGAGTTGGTATTAAAATTAGAGGACTATAACCTTTTGAAAAATAGACATAATTGTTTAGAGAGTTCAACTGCACCTGGGTTTATCATTGAAGAATTTATAGTTTCAAAATTAGAAAAATATAGTAAAAAAGAAAATATTTTTTGCATCAATAGGGCAAAAGATAATACTGCTACAAATCATAGTTATGATTGTTATACTGAATTTAAAAATTTATTATGTATGATTAATATAAAAGTTCAAAAAGATAAAGGGCAAAATAATGCAATTTCTGCAATCAATATTTTGCATAGGGATTATTGTAGCAACCCAAGCCAAGAAAAAGCATATTTAATCATAAAAATACATTATACATTTAATAATTCTAATAGCAAAAATGAGCGAGTTCTTTCTATATTGGGTGTGGATGGATATTTTTTAGAAGAAGTTGATTTTAGTGATGGACACAAACAAGATAGTAGAAATTGGAGCAAGGAATTTAAAGCACAATCTGGTAGATTATTAATAAATGATAGTTTTAGAAACAAAAATAAATGCGATATAACACAAATTTCATACCAAAAAACTTTTGATTTTATTAAGCAAATTGCACATAGTGAATAATTACATTTTTATATACTAACGACAACATTTCCCTTTTGTGATAAAGTTACACACAAAGCTTATAAATTTGCATACAATGTTAGAAAATTATAACTTAAAAAGGTTAGTGTCTAAAAGACACTTTTCTTTTTCATAAGAAAAAATTTAAGTCCTAAAAGCTCCTTTATTGATTTGCACAACCAAAGCTTTTCATTAAAGTAAAAAACATCTAAAATTAAAGATTATTTAATGTAAAATGGGGCGTAAAGCCCCACAAGAATATTAAAGTAGAGAGTTGATTTTATCAGCGATAGTTTGCTTTGATTGTGCGCCTACAAGCTGTCCTGCAACTTCGCCATTTTTGAAAAAAATCAAAGTCGGTATAGAACGCACACCATACTCAGCCGCCAAGTCGCCTTGCTCGTCTGTATTTACCTTACAAATTTTAGCCTTGCCTTCAAAATCACTCGCAAGCTCGTCAATCACAGGGGATAACATCCTGCAAGGTCCGCACCAAGGCGCCCAAAAATCAACTAAAGCTACACCCTCTTTTGCTGTCGCAAAATTTTCTGAAGTAAGTTCAATATACTTTCCCATAGTTTCTCCTTTAAAATTTTCTATGATTATAATAAAATAAATAAAATCTTAGCTTAAAGGCTAATGTTTTCAAAAAATTCTATATCTTTATCTTTAATGCAAATGAGATCAAGTTGAAAATCGTTAGAAATTTGTCTTTTAAGCTTATAAAATTCTATGGTTTTTAAGATTTTGTTATATTTTTTAAAATCAAGTCTTTCATAAGGCTCATAGTCTTTTTGCGTAAATTTTACCTCAACAAAATGTAAAATTTCATCTTTTTTGGCAATGATGTCAATCTCGCCAAATTTAGAGTGAAAATTTCTTTCCAAAATCTCAAAACGATGCTTTTTTAAAAAAGCACAAGCTCTATTCTCTCCTAAAATTCCACTTAAATGCGAAATTAAGCCCATTATTCTTCTATACGCATCATAAAAGGCTTAGCCTTGATAAATTCTTGCTTTTCTAAGGCTTTAAGTAAAGCTCTTATGCTTTTTTCATAACTTTTATGCGTAGTGAAAAAAAGCGTGCTATAAGACTCATTGATCTTAGGCTTTTGCAAAAAACTATCCACAGAAATTCCACACTCGCTCATTAAATGTGTGATTTTAGACAAAACGCCTATTTTATCCTCGACTTTAAGTCTTAAATAATATTTCGTAATAATTTCTTCCTTTTCAAGCAAAACAAAGGGTAAATTTTGTTTAAAACCAAGCATAGGAGAGGTATAACTCCCCCTTGCAAATTCCATCAAATTCGCCACCACAGCACTTGCAGTCGCCTTTCCACCAGCTCCAGCCCCATAATAAAGACTTTCGCCAAGTAAATCGCCCTCTATGCTAATAGCATTCATCACGCCATTAACCTTAGCGATCATCGTATTTTTTGGTATCATCGTAGGATGCACCCTAAGCTCTACGCTAAAATCTTGCTTCTTAGCGATCCCCAAAAGTTTAATGGTATAATCAAATTCCTTTGCAAATTCCATATCAAGAGCGTCAATTTCGCTAATACCCTCACACAAAATCTCCTCAGGCAACGCCTTAATGCCATAAGCAAGACTAGCCAAAATCAAAAGCTTATGTGCCGCATCTTCTCCGCTAATATCAAAGCTAGGATTTGCCTCTGCATAGCCTAATTCTTGTGCTTTTTTAAGCATAGCTTCAAAATTAGCCCCCTTTTCACTCATCGCACTTAAAATATAATTACTCGTGCCATTAAGTATGCCTTTAATGCTTAAAATTTGATTTGCCGCTAAGCCCTCTTTTAAAGCTTTTATAATGGGAATTCCTCCCGCCACACTTGCCTCAAAGGCTAATTTTCCTGCTAAATTTTCAAGCTCATAGCGATGATAAGCAAGCATTGCTTTATTTGCACTGACGACCCTTTTACCTTCTTTTAAAAGCCTATATACAAGCTCATAAGCAAACTCAACGCCTCCCATAAGCTCGACATACACATCAATGTCCTTTCGTTTTAAAATTTCTTCCACATCATAAGCGATAGGAATTAGGGCGTCTTTTTTAGGACTTCTTGCAAGAGCGATCACAGGCTTTATCTCCTCGCCACACCTTGCCTTGATGATTTCTTGATTTTCTATCAAAGCCTTAGCCACAACAGAGCCGACCACGCCATAACCCAAAAGCGCTATATTCATCTTTAATCTTTTAGAAATTTTTTAATATTTCTTGCAGCTTGGCGTATGCGATTTTCATTTTCTATTAAAGCGATTCTTACAAATTCATCTCCAGCCTCACCAAATCCAAGTCCCGGACTTACAGCAACATTTGCTTTTTGTAAAAGTTGCTTAGAAAATTCCAAACTTTTTAAATGCCTCTTATTTTCAGGCAAACGCGCCCATATAAACATACTTGCCTTAGGTTTTTGCAAATTCCAACCAGCATTAGCAAAAGAATCGAGCAAAACATCTTTTCTTTTATCATAAATTTGACAAATTTCTTCTACGCATTTTTGATCGCCATCAAGTGCTATGGTAGCAGCCACTTGTATAGGTGTATACATACCATAATCAAACCAAGATTTAATTTTTTTAAGAGCGGCGATGAGGCGTTTATTTCCCACGACAAAGCCTACACGCCAACCTGCCATATTGTAAGATTTAGAAAGAGTATAGGTCTCCACAGCCACATCTTTAGCTCCTTCAACCTCCAAAATAGAAGGCGTTTGATACCCATCAAAGGTCAAATCCGCATAAGCAATATCGCTAATAATATAAAAACGCTCCTTCTTAGCCATAGCGACTAATCTTTCATAAAAGCTCTTTTCGCAAGTAATTGTTGTAGGATTATGCGGAAAATTCACAACCACATAACGCGCCCTTGGAACGCTCTCATAAAGCGCCTTATTAAGACTTTCAAAAAAAGCATTTTCATCAAGCTCAAATTTATCATTGTAAAAAAGTGGCATTTTAGAAACATTTCCACCTGCGATGATAAAGGCTTGCGTGTGGATGGGATAAGCTGGAGTTGGCACTATGGCGACATCGCCTGGGTTTATCACAGCTCTTGCAAGATTGACAAAGCCCTCCTTACTTCCCATAGTCGCCACGACTTCACTTTCCGGGTCTAAATTGACGCTATATTTTCTTTTATACCAATTACAAATGGCTAAACGAAGCTTATAAATTCCCATAGAGGTCGAATAGCCCGAAGTCTTGTCCTTATTCGCACTTTCGCAAAGCTTATCGATGATATGCTGAGGGGTTTTACCATCTGGATTACCCATAGAAAAATCTATGATGTCCTCTCCCGCTCTTCTTGCTGCCATTTTAATCGCATTAACCTCTGCGAAAACATAATTTGGAAGTCTTTCTATGGTATTAAAATGAATTTCGTCAAACATTTTTATCTCTTTAAAGTGATTTTTAAGCCTCTTTTGATATTGTCTAAATTATACATATCGCTGACTATTGCATAAACTGCGGCGTTTGGAACTGCTCCTGAAAAATGATTATTTTTCTTGTCATTTTTAACCGCACTAATTAAATTTAAATTTTTATCCAAAAATAGAATTTTGATAAACCAAGAATCCGCCGCATTTGCCTCTATCTCCATACTCTTTGCTCCCTTAAGTTCAAAAACATAATCCCTCAAAGGCTTTTCCAAATTTTTCGTTACATTTAGGGATAAATTGACATTTGTTTCAAGTTTAGCCTCGCTAAAATCAAGCTCATATTCATAATAATTTTTAGCACTTTGTCTAATATCTTCTATATAAACCGAATTTGTTTTCAAAATTCGGTAAAAAGTGCCGGGATCTAAGATGTATTGAGATTCTAATTGTATGGTGTAATCAATCTCACCCGCACTCAAGCTTAAATGCACAGGGATAAAATAAACATAACCAGCATCATTTAAAGCCTCATTAATAATCTTAAAAAACAAAACCGCATCACTTTTTGCTTTAAAATTGAGTTTTAAGGTTTGAGGACTTGGAAGAGTAAGATTTAATAAAGAATTTGTTTTTAATACTCTTAAAATGCGTTCAATGTCCAAATTTCCTCTATTATCATTAAATTCTTGATGGGAAAATAATAAAGAAATTTGGCTATTTTTACTACTATCACCTACAATATTTTGTGCCAATTCTAAACTAGAAACCCCAAAAACACCCGTTACAAAACACACAATCAAACAAAAAATTCTCATCTTACCAGTCTTTGCCCTTGTTTAATTGCTTAAATTCCGCAGCACTAATGCTAGCAATCTTGCCGTCTTTAATCAAAAATCTCTTAGAAATTCCCGCAGGATAAGACTTTTCATTACCCTCCTCATCACTGACTACAAAGGCTGTGGCGCCTGTTAAAATAAGCTGATCTTCATTTAAAGGAATTTCAAAATCGCTCTCCTTAACCCAAGTCATCTTTTTGCTAGTTTTAAGGTTAATCACACCGACCCAAACCTTACTATTGACCTTAAATTCAGCGACCTCTTTTAAAATTTTTTGCGAATTTAAATCCGTCTCCTCTAGCTTAGTTTGATTAACTTCGCTAGCATTATTTTCGTTAATTAAAGGGGCGGTTTTTAAGCTCTCATTAGTGTCTTTAAGCTCTTCTTCAGGCTCTTTGCTTAAATTTTCTTGAGTCTTAGCACTTGCATTTATTTCATTTTCGCTTAAATTTTCCTCGCCCACAATTACAACGGAATTTTCAAGATTTTTTAAATTAAGCTCCGCCTCTTTTGCCGCGTCTAAACTCATCGCACTCGCGAAGCTTTCCTCGCTTTTTAATAATTCTTTCAATGTATCAAAATAATAAATTCCAAGCCCCGCAATAAAAGCAAACAAAACAATAACTACAATAGGTAAAATCGAGCCTTTATGACTATAAGAAGCAAGTGGTGGAGTTACTGTTTTAGTAATATGTAAAGAATCAGGCTGATTTTCACTTAAATACTGCTCAAGCTCCTCATTAAATTCCGTAAAATCAAGCTCATATTCACGCTCTAAAATTTTAATGAAACCCTTTACATTAAAGCGGATTAAGGTTTTAAAATCCTTTTCAATTAAAGCCTGTAAAAAATCCATTTCAATTTGCGTATTTGTCGAAACTTCTCTCAAATTTAAATCTTGTAATTTTTTATAATTTTGCATGCACTATCCTATCACAAAGTATTGCAAAAGCCGCATTGACATTAAGGCTATCAAAATCATTTTGCATAGCTATACCAACGCACTCATCACACTTTTGAATAATTTTTGAGGACAATCCAAAGCCCTCACTTCCCATTATCAAAACCTTTTTACCTTTTGGAAAAGTAAGGTGATGAATTTCCCTACCTTTTCCATCGGCACCATAAAGCTTAAATTCCATTTGTTTAAGCTCATTTAATGCCGATAAGGCGTCATTGCTTAAACATATA
This sequence comes from Campylobacter felis, assembly GCF_030250085.1. NCBI lineage: Bacteria > Pseudomonadati > Campylobacterota > Epsilonproteobacteria > Campylobacterales > Campylobacteraceae > Campylobacter > Campylobacter felis. Next base: position 51,312 of record NZ_JANURX010000007.1, on the reverse strand, counting down.
GGCAAGTCAAGAGCCGCTCCACTACTAGAACGCACAATGCTCTCTTGTGCCAAATTTTTTCCTATAAAAAGCAAACCATCAACACCCAAAGCATAAGCCGTGCGTATGATAGCACCGATATTTCCCACATCGCTAATTCCACAAAGCATAACGATAAGTTCGCTTTTTTTAAGCTCACAAAAAGGCACAAAGTCAAATTCTTTAATGTCCATTAAAAAACCTTGATGATTTCCACCCCTAGCTAAGGCTTGAGCACTTTTAAAATCTAGTTTTTTAATTTTAAATCCAGCTTTTGCTATCAAAGAAAATGTGGCTTTATCACACTCTTTTGCCAAGTAAAGCTCATTAATCATTTCTTTATGTTTTTGCAAAATATAAAAAAATACTTGCTTTCCATAGACTATCATTTATTTTACCTCATTTTGACTTAAAAGCAGTTTTTGATAAAGCTCTTTTGAATTTTTTCCACTCATTTTAGCCAAAAGCTTACTTTTGATTTTTAAAGGCAAATCAAGCTCCAAAATATCACTCTCACAAAGCGAATTTGAAGAAAAATTTTGCGAAGATTTTGCCACGACTAAAACCCATTCGCCATTTAAATTTGTACCTTTAAACTCTTCAACAAGTTTTTCAGCCCTACTCCTAAAAGAAGTTTGAAATTTTTTACTAATCTCTTTCATCGCAAAAAGCTCTCTTTTTGGCTCAAGCTTTGCGATGGTTTGCACTAGGGCTAAAATGCGTGTGGGAGCTTCATAAATTATAGTGGGATAAGGATTTAAAAGTAAATTTTCTATCTCTTTTTGCCTTTGCTTACCCTTATTTGCTAAAAAGCCAAGAAAAATAAATTCTTTTTCGCACAAATTTGAGCTTACAAGTGCGACTAAAGCAGCATTTGCACCAGGTAAGACTTCATAAGAAAGCTTATGTTTTAGAGCGAATTGAACAAGGGCAAAGCCCGGATCGCTAATACCAGGCATCCCCGCATCGCTTAAATACGCAACATCTTTTTCAAATATCTTTAAATCAAGCTTTTCAAGCACTTCTTTTTCATTATGTGTATGTAAAGAAAGAATTTTTTGAGGTTTAATACAGGTCTTAAATCTTTCGTTTAGTAAGGTAATCAAATGCTTGCAAACTCTTGTATCTTCACAAAATACAATTTCACAAGCACTTAAAAGCTCCAAAGAGCGTAAGCTAATATCGCCTAAATTTCCTATGGGAGTAGGAATAAAATAAAGCATTTTACTGCATTGCGTATTTTTTCTTAAATTTCTCTACGCGTCCAGCGGCATCGACTATTTTTTCACTACCTGTGAAAAAAGGATGGCAATTTGAGCAAATATCTACCCTTAATTCAGCCTTATTAGACTTTGTAACAAAAGTGTTTCCACAAGCACAACTCACTTTGCATTCTACATATTCTGGGTGAAGTTCTTTTTTCATCATTTTTCCTTGAAATTTTTAAACAATAAGCTGTAATTATAATTGATTAACATAAAAGAAAGATAAAATTAAGCAAAATTAAAGCAAAATTTTCGACAAAACACCCAAAGCAGCACTTTGGCTTTTTAAAATAAAGGGCGAATTTAAAGCGATCTTATCCTTAATTCTCCTTCTTTCACTCTCGCTAAATCCTCCCTCAGCACCGACAAAATATAGCGTATCTTTATCAAATTCTTTTTTTTCGCCTTCAAAATCCACCAAAACAACCTTAGGATAAATTGCTAAAAAACTATCCACATTTTCATAAATTTCAATCCTCATCAAATCCCCTCTTCCACACTGCTGGCAAGAATTAATAAGAATTTTTTCAAGGCGTTTTTTATCAATTTTAAAATTTTTTTGCGAAAATTCGCAATAAACCAAAATAAGTTTTTCTAGTCCCATTTCATTAAAAAATGGCAAAATTTTTTCCACAATTTTAGCTTCTATCACGCCTAAAGCTAAATTAACTCCGCTTTTAAAAGTTAAATTTTCTTCTTGCGAGATAAGGCTTAAAACGCAACTATTTCTTTTTAAATCACTAATCCTATAAGTGTATAAAAAATCATCTTGCAAATTACGCAAATTGAGACTTTCGCCCTCTTTAACCCTTCTCACTTTAAGATGTAAAAACTCTTCCTTCTCTAAAAAAATAGAAGAATTTTTTGCCTCTTTATGATACAAAAATTGCATAATTTATATCAATAAAAGGTATCATAAGCAACAAAAGCTCAACAAGTAAAATCGCCAAAGAAGCCCATCTAAAACCAACATAACGCCTTACACTACGCGCTTTTTTAAATAAAACAAATTGAAAAATAGCCAAGGCTAAAATCAAAATCCAAATCAAAAGCATCACAAAAAAGCGTAAATTTGCCTCAAAACCCTTAAGCGCCCAAAGTAACAAGCCTGTAAATAAAGCAAGAGTTAAAAAAAGATAAAATACGGGTAAAAAGAGCCGGACTCTACGGATAAAAATAAATTCTGTTTTAAAATTTCCTTGCGTTAAACCAAGATAAAAAAGCATTAAAAACGCACTAGCATAAAGCGTATAAAGATGTAAAGCGAGAAAAAACTCATATCCTTGCATTACCGTGCCTCATCTTCTACTGGCAGAGGAAGATTATTGTCATTTAATTCGGTCTTTTCGTCATTTTGTTCAATTTGCACCACTTCATCTTCAACACTTTTTTTGACTTCTTGTTCCTTTTCTGCACTACAAGCTGCCAAAAATAAAGCTAGAAATAAGATTAAAACGCTAAAAATCCTCATTATAACTCCTTAGGATTGATAAAAATATGAGTTCCACAAAGCTTTTCATAAAAGCTTTCATCACTCCACTCAGCCTTAATCGCCTTAGAAAATTCAATATCCTCTAACGAAATTTTAGGTAAAAATTCACTATAAGCATCTTCTCTAAAACCTTGCGCATAGCCCGTTCTCGTCTCGTGTATGATGATACTTTGAAGCTTTACGCCCCTTTCGCCATTTTGCATTTTTGTTTTTTCTAACAAAGCGTCAATTAAGACAAAAAACACACGACAAAAATTCTCCGCACTCACATTAACGGGCAAAAGCACCCAACGACTAGAATATCTTTGCATTTCCCTAAGATAAGCCTTATCATCATCTTTAAAAAGCGTAATAGCATGGTCAAAACTATCTACAATTTGCCTCATTTCATTTTTTAAAAGTCCAAAGTCATACACCATACCCGCATTATCTAAATACTTACTCTCAAGTAAAACTTCTATCTTATAAGAATGTCCGTGAATGCTAGTTTTGCAGCGTTTAGAAGAGCAAAATCTCACAATATGTGCATTTTCAAATTCAAACATTTTTCTTATAATCATACGCCTTCCTTATCTCCCCATAGCCTAATGTGCGTTCTATCCGAATAATTATAGCCATTTTTTAAGCAAAAATTAACCAAAGCAAGAGCATTTTTCTTAAGCCTTGCTTCGTTTTCTCCTAAAGGCATACAATAAACCTCATTTTTAACTACACTTAAAATTTCTTTAATTTCCTCTTCAGCCTTACTTAAAAATTCCTCTTCCAAAACAAATTTATAAAAACTCTTTTTTGCCTCTTTTTTAAAGGCTTTAAGGGCTTTGTAATTGAGCCTTTTTTCTTTTGAGACGCCACTATTACTAAGCTTTACGCCAAGTGCAAAAATGCATTTTTTATATAAAGGATATTTTTTAAAATCGACCCTAATGCTTGCATTTGTTTCAAAATGCACCTCAAATTTAGCCTCTAATAAAAGCTTAATAAATTTTAAAAATTCGCTTTTTTTATGATGAAGTAAAGGCTCACCTCCCGTTATCACAATTATGGGCTTAAGGTCCTTAGCCATCTTTAGCACTCTTAAAAAAAGCTCTTTTGCATTTAAATTCTCATAAGTATTTTGATATTCTTTAGTAAAAACAGCCCTTAAAGTATCACAGCCCACAAGCTCCTTGCTCTCTTTTTGTTTTTTAACATTAAAGCCCACGCAATTAAAATTACACCCCGCAAAACGCACAAAAACAGCCAAACGCCCTGCAAATTTCCCCTCACCTTGTATGCTTAAAAAGCTCTCAACAACTTTCATTTAACCCCCAGTTTGATAAAAAGCACGCTTAGAAATTTGATTATCATTTAATCTCCACTCGTTTTTTTCGGGCTTATTTTCCAAGACTTTAATTAAAATTTGTAAAGCTTTTTCAATATCTTTTGAACGCATTGCCTCCTTAATGCTTAGGGCATCTTCGTGATATAAGCAAGGGATTAAAAGCCCCTCAGCACTCAATCTTATACGGTTACAACTTTTACAAAACGCATCGCTATGCGGGTCGATAATGCCAAATTCATAGCCACTTGCACTATATAAACTCACAGGAGCAAATTCAGCCTTTTTGATTAAAGAAATTTGATATTTTTGCGATAAAATGTCGATAATTTCGTCCTTTTTTAAGCCTTTTAAAGCCCCGTAAGCGTGGATATTTTCCATAAATTCTATGAAGCGAATTTGCATTTTTTTATTTTTAGCAAATTCTAAAAGGGAAAGTAATTCATCATCATTTAAGCCCTTAAGCGCAACGGTATTTAATTTAACATTTAATCCAACCTCAATCGCCTCTTCAATACCAGCCAAAACAGAGCTTAAAACATCTTTTTGAGCGAGTTTTTTTGCTTTTTTAGAATCTAGCGTATCAAGAGAGATATTAATGCGGTCAAGCCCTGCATTTTTCAACTCTTTAGCGTAGTCTTTAAGCAAAAAGCCATTACTCGTTAGGGCTAAATCAATATCATGTTTATAAGATCTTATCATCCTTATAAAAATGCTCAAATCCTTACGCAGTAAGGGTTCTCCACCACTTATACGAATTTTTTTAACTCCTCTATCGATCAATTCTTTTACAAAAACAAACATCTCCTCAAAGCTTAAAACATCTTCTTTTGGCACATAGTCAAAAGGAATTTTAGGCATACAGTAAAGACAGCGAAAATTACACCTTTGTGTAACAGAAATGCGAAGATAAGTAATATGACGACCAAAACTATCAATTAACATTATTTTATAATCTTTTTAAATTTAAGCACTAACTCAACATTACCCGTGCCTATTCTTAAATCTTTAGCAATTTGCTCTATGCTCTTGCCCTCCTTAAACAAATCGATGATTTTTTGCTCTTCGGCATCATAATTTGGTGTCAGTTTCGTGATACTTTGTGCCTTTTGCTCTAGACTTAAAAGCCTTTCTTGCTGTTCATTTTGAAACTGCTCGATAATATGCTCCATACCCTGCAAACTTTTTAAAATCGGTAAAATTTTATTCGCCACCTCTTTTTCTAACAAAATTTGCATTTCATTTCTCAAAAGCTCGTTATTATACTCCTCATCAAAAGCATCGCGGCTTAAAAGCTCTTTTTTGACATAATGAAGCTCCTTACTCATATCCTCCACAACACTTTCAAATTTTGACAATTTAAGGCTTTGCTCCTTGTCTTTAAGATACATATAAGCGACAATGGCTGCAAATAAAATCACAATAAACACCAAATAAAGCAATTCTTCACTCATAACTAGCTTCCTTTTTTTCTCTAATTGCATTTCTTTGAATTTCAACCACAAAAGCATTATAAGAAATCAAATCTTCCGGCTTGATTTTAGTAATTTTAGCTAAATTTTCACTTTGTGCTTTAAAAAAGAAGGCTATTTTTTGATGATTTAACTCAAATCTTGCATAATAATCTTTACCGCTTTCAAGCATATTTTCTAAAAATGCTAAATATTCAAAATTTAAAGCCTTAATGTGCGTTTTGTATTTTAAAGCAAGTAATTCTTCTTGGCGGAAGAGATGATTTTCTATACGGATAATATCTTCTTTAAGGCTTAAAAGTAAGTCAAAAATAACCTTTTCGCTTTCCTCAAAATCAACTTTATAAATGAGTTTTTTCCATTTTACTAATTTGGAATTGATATTGATATTTGCATATTCGCTTAAAATTTCACTTTTACTTTCATCAAATTCATCAAATTCTATCTTAAATCTTGTTTGAAATAAGCTCATCTCCATAATAAATCCACCAATACAAAAATGAAAAACACCACGCTTAAATAGCCATTTAAGGTAAAAAATGCTCTATCAATGTGAGCAAAATTCTTACGCACAATCAAATGCTCCGTCATTAAAATAGCTCCGCAAATCAACACCCCAAAAAAGGCTAATCCTCCAAGTGGTGCCACCCACACAAACAAAAGCCAAAAAAGCGTAGCTAAAAAATGGCAAAAAGCCGAGATAAAAAGAGTGGCATTTGCTCCAAATTTCGCAGGGACAGAGTGCAAACCGATCTTTTTGTCATACTCCATATCTTGCAAGGAATAAAGCAGATCAAAACCAGCCGTCCAAAAAGTAACACCTAAACATAAAATCACACTAAAAAGATGAATTTCACCTAAAACAATAATGCTCCCAGCCACAGGCGCAAGTCCCAAGCAAAAGCCTAAAACTAAATGTGCCAAAGAGCTAAAGCGTTTAAAAGCCGAATAAAATGCTAATAAAAAAAGCACAGGAAAAGAAAGATAAAAGGCAAGAGGATTAATAAAATAAGAACAAACTATGAAAACAAGAGCATTTACAAGGATAAATCCCCAAACACTCATCTTACCGATACGACCGCTAATATTAGGGCGGTCTTTGCAGCGAGGATTGTCTTTATCGATATCCTCATCCATTAAGCGATTGGTAGCCATAGCGAAATTTCTAGCACTCACCGCACAAATAATACCCAAAATCAAAGCACTAAAACCAAACCAAACACTATCATTTTTAAGCTTAGAAGCGACTATCATCGCACTTAATAAAAAAGGTAGGGCAAAAATAGAATGCTTAAATACCACAAGCTCCAAAATATCTTTAATTTTTATCCACAACACACTCATTTTTAGCCTTTAAATTTTTGCTATAATTTTACTCAAAATAAATAAATTTTTAGGAAAAAATGACTATGTTTTTTGAATTTGCACTCATAGGCACCACAGCTAGCGGAAAAACAGCCCTTGCAAATGCTCTTGCCTTAAAATTTAATGCCGTCATTTTAAGCCTTGATAGCCTTTGCGTGTATAAAGAAATCAACATCGCAAACGCAAAAGTAGAAAAAGAAATTTTAGAAAAAATAGATTATTTTGGGGTTAATCTTTTGAGCGTTTGGGAGCATTTTAATGTGGGTTTGTTTATCAAAGAGTATCAAAAAGCCAAAGAATTTGCTAAAAATAGGCAAAAACCCCTTATCATCACAGGTGGAACAAGTTTTTATCTTAAAACGATGATGGAAGGACTAAGTGATAAGGTAGAGGAGGTGGAAACAAAACTTAATAATAGTGAAATTTACACACTTTGCCTACAAATAGACCCTGAATTTAAGGTGGCTCAAAATGATAGTTATCGCCTTAAAAAATGGCTAAATATTTATGAAAGCACAAAAGAAATTCCTAGCAAATTTTTACAAAGAACAAAAAAAGAAGGCATTTTAAAAGAGCTTGAAATTTATGAATTGTGCTGGGATAAAGAAGAGCTTACAAAAAACATACGAAAACGCACAAAACTTATGCTAAAACAAGGCTTAATCGAAGAAGCTAGGGAGCTTTTTACACGCTTTGATGCGAATTTAAAGCCACTAAATTCCATAGGGCTAAAAGAGTGTAAGGCATATTTAAATGATGAAATTTCGCTTAAAGAGCTTGAAATCCTCATCAATACCCACACCGCACAACTTGCTAAAAGACAAAGAACCTTTAATAAAAAATTCCAAAGCACATCCCTTAGCTTTCATCAAGCTTTTGAGTTTTTGAGCAAGAAATTCAATTAGTCAAAAGAGCATTTTTCTCTCTGCATAAATTTTGCCAATTTGACGAGCCACTAAGCCCCAAACATTCTTTAAGGCTTTGTTTTTGAGCATTTGTATCCTTTAAACTTTCATAAATTTGACTTCTTATATAAAGCGCTCTTGCCTTATCACTAGGACTTAACTTAAGCTTGACTAAATCTTTTAAAAGCTCTAAAGCTTTGTCAAATTCGGCATTTTTTTGCAGGGTTTCTAGGTAGATAAATTCCAAATTAGGGCTAAAAAGATTAATTCCCTTGTAATTTTGATAATCAATAGCCTTAGGTGCGTAAGTTAAAATCGTAGTCGTCATATCTTTATCTTTAGCGTAAGAAATCAACTCATCATAAGCTTCAACCATAGTAAAATTCATAGGAAAACTTTCTAAAATTTGCAAAATTTTAATGGCGTCATTGTAGTGATTTAGGCGTAAAAGTGAAACAAATTGTAAATAATATGCTCTAAATTCCTCCTCCTCACTTTTTAAAACTTTAGAACCACTAATCTCCTTTGCCAAGTCTATACTTTGGGTATATTGCTTATTATCAAAATAAATTTGTGCCTTTTGAAGATGATAGAAAATGCTATCCTCGTGAGCGTTTTTATCGATATATTCTAAAGCTTGGTTAATCTTAGAAGTTCTTTGCAAACAAGCTAACATTTGCTTTTTATTTTCTATTTTTTGTCCTATTTCATAAATGCTAAATTGCGTAAAAATCTTCACAGCCTCAATACACTCATCTTTTTTAAGATTTGCTTTTAATTCCTCAATAGCCGCCATTTCCAAAAATTTAGTAGCATTAGGTAACTTACTTTCTTCAATAATATTTTTATAAGCTAAAACAGCAGGATAATTTTTCTCCTCAAAATAAAGCTTAACATCTTCATCTAAGGCTTTATGAGCTATACTTTCATCTTTAAGCTCATATTCCTTCATCAAATCTTTATAACGCGTGTGTAAAAGTGTGGCATTATTATCCCCCACAGCAAAAAACACTTCATCGCTAGCTTTTTTAATGGAGTCTAAATATTTGCCATCGTGGTATTCATTAAGATACAAATCAATATAGTGTTTGGCTTCATTAGGCTTTGCATTTTGTGCTAAAGAAAGAGCTAAATTTTTCAAGGTCTCTTCGTAGCGTTCGTCAATTCTAGGCATTTTAGAAAAAGCGTGCAAATAAATTTGCGAACTTATATCATAATCTTTTATCGCATAAAATAGCTTGGCAAGTTCTAAAGAGCGCGTAAGATCTTTACTAAAATAACTTGCATTAGCCTTTAAAATCGTATTTGTAAATTCTCTAGCCTTAAAAGCATTATGATTTGATAAATAATCCTTAGCCAAAGCCATAGCCGCTCTTGAGGCGAGGTCTAAATTGTCCGTATTAAAATAAATATCCTCATAAATTTTAATCGCTCTATCTTTTTCATTAAGATGATAGATATAATCGGCATATTCAAGACGAGAGAGCTGAGTAAAATTATTTTTAGGAAGCTCATTTTCTAAAATAGACATTGTATAATCTACATCTTTTCTCTGCGAAAGTGCTATATAAGTCTTAAGCATAATATGTAAAATTTCTGCGTAATTTTTATCACTTGTGAAAGTTCTCGTGTAAGTTTTAATCTCATCGATCATTTTTTCTAAGCTTTGTTGGTCTCTAATGCTTGGATTTTGCGTATAAATTTCACTTTGCGCTCTAAGCTTATAAAGCATAAACTCATTCATAAAAATGCTACCCTTATAACGCATTATGGCATTTTGCGCATCGGCAATCACTTGCATAAAATTGCTCTTTTCAAATTCATTTTTAATACGCAAATAGGTATTAATATCCGCACTTTGCGGGATAATCACGGGATCTGAGTTTAAATCAAGTGCTCCTACAAATGGTAAGGTTTCGTGTGGGAAAACAATGTCAAAATTCAAGCCATCATCCATATGTTGCATAGCCATTTGATGCGAAAAGACAAAGGTAAAGCCCTTAGAACGATGTGAATTTAAAACGCTTAATTCTTTATCTTCATAAATATTTTGAGAAAGATTAAACATTTTTGCATTAATTTTTGGGATAATAAACATTTTAATTTTTTGTTCTTCTTTTTGAAATTTAAGGTCAAAAAGGGCGAAATTTTGATTTTTCAATTCATTATTTACCACGCCCATAATTTCACATTCAAAAAAAAGCTTTGCCTCGCTTATTTTTTGCACACAAGTAAAAGGTTCGTCATTTTTAGCGTGTAAAACTGCAAAAGGCTCACTCTCCTCGCGACCGGAATTAAGAACAAGCTCAAAAGAAAATGCTAAAGAAATGCCAAAAAATAATAAAATTAAAATTCTCATATAAAATTATAACAAAACTCTTATAACATCAACAATAAGGCAAAAACATTTACAATAACACAAAGTGCTAAGGCTAATTTTTGCTCCCATTTTAAATCTTTACAAAGCTCTTTTTCTGCAACCTTTTCTCTCATAAAAAAAGCATGAATTATAATTTTTAAATAATTATAAAGCATTAATACAGAAGCCAAAGCCACAAAAAGTGCCAAATACGCCAAATCGTTTTCCACCAAAGATTTTAGCACCATAAATTTGCCCCAAAAAAGTCCAAAAGGAGGAATTCCAGCCAAAGAAAGCGCACAAAGCCCCAAAGCAAAAGCTAAAAATGGCTTAACATTTAACAGAGAATTTAAGGTCTCAAAAGAACTTTTTTGCAAAGTGCTTAAGATTAGAAAAACGCCATAATTTGCAAAAGCAAATAAGATCCAATAGCCAAAAACCACCCAAAATACAAAATTTAAATCATCTCCCAATTTAAAACTTAACATAGGCACAAGTGCGACCAATACAAAAGAAGAATGGACCACAGAAGAATAGGCAAACATCTTCTTCACATCATTTTGACTTAAAGCTGCCAATGAAGCGACTATCATAGAAAAAACAGCTAAAATAGCGATAATAGTGCCAAATTCTGCATAATTGAAAAAATCAAAAAGTCTTATAAGCACAGCAAACATTGCTATTTTAGGCACAACAGAAATAAAGGCAACCAAATTAAAATGACTAGCATAATACACATCGCGTAACCAAAAATGAAAAGGAGCTAAAGAAAGTTTAATGGCACAAAGAACAAAAATAAGCACCCCAGCACTCAAAAGCCAAATGTCCTTTGATCCACCATTTAAACTTAAAGATAGGTCAAATTTTCCCATTTTAAAATAAATAAAAGCACAAGCTAAAACGAAAAATCCACTCCCCACAGCCGCAACGCTAAAATACTTAAGTGCCGATGAGATAGCATTACGACTTCCCTGCATCGCAATAAGTGTATAAAGAGCTAAAGAAGAAGCTTCAAGTCCTATGAAAATCAAAAGTAAATTTGAGCTTGAAACCATAAGCATTAAAGAAGCAATCATAAATAAAAACAAAGCATAAAATTCGCCAATATGATCCTTTTTGTCCATTAAAAGATACAAAAAAGAAAAAAGCAAAATCACACATTGCGCATAAAAGGCGATAATGTCATTATTTAAAGTGCCTAAAAAAGCATTTGAGTTAAAGCCAAAGGCATTAACATTAGAAAGCTCTAAAAAAAAACTAGTCATTAAGGCTAAAAGACTCAAAGCGGCATAAAAATTTGCCTTAAATCGGTAAAAAGTCGAGCAAAGTAATAAAATAATAGCCGCAGCAATTAAGAGTAAAAAAGGATAGGCTAATTCGACATTTAAATCAACTCCATTTAAAAATTCACTCATCTTGCCCTCCTACTAAAAAATTCACACTTTTTTGTTCCAAAGCCCTTAAATGCATCATTTCTTGTAAAGATTTAGCTTCATCTTGCAAGGGTTTTAATAAAATATTTGGAGCTATACCTAGGTAAAAAATCAAAGCAACAACAGGGATTAAAGCTAAAATTTCTCGCATTTTAAGTCCAAAACTAGCAATTTCACCTTCTTTTTGCATAAAAAAGATCTTTCTAAACACTGCTAACATATAAATCGCACCTAAAATCACCACAAGCCCTGCAAATAAAGCCAAGAAAATGTTAATCTTAGCTAAGGCTAAAAGCACCAAAAACTCTCCCACAAAAGATATGGTCAAAGGCAAAGACACGCTAGCAAGTAAAACTAAAGCAAAGAAAATCGCAAAACCAGGAGCTTTAAGCGATAGGGAGTGAAGCTTATTAAGCTCACTGGTGCCGTATTTTTTCACCAAAAGATGTGCTAATAAAAATAAAGTCCCTGTAACCAAGCCGTGAGCAAACATATAAAAAACGGCTCCACTAATCCCCAAAGTGCTAAAAGTAAAAATTCCAGCCACCATAATGCCAATATGAGAAATCGAACTATAAGCAATAAGCTCTTTTAAATCTTTCGTTTTAAAAGCTATCATCGCACAATAGACAACGCTAATCACACATAAAACTAGCACAAAAGGCATTAAATAAACGCTTGCATCAGGAAAAAGTGGTAGGCAAAATTGCAAAAAGCCAAAAGGTGCCATTTTAAAGGCTACAAGCATAACAGATACTAAAATAGGCGAATTTGCATAAACCTTAGGCGCCCAAGTGTGTAAAGGAAATAAAGGTGCTTTAATCGCAAAAGCGATGAAAAAGGCTAAGAAAAGCACGATTTGCTCTAAAAGTGGCGTGACGGAGACATTATTTTTCCAAATTTCTAAGTCAAAGGTGAAAATTCCTAAAACTTGCTGGGTTAAAGAAGCTTGATAAAGTATGGCTACAAGCATTAAAATAGAACCTGCAAAGGCATAAATGAAAAATTTAATCCCCGCTTTAAAATCCTTACCATAAACACCCAAAATGTAAAGCAAAGGCAAGAGGGAAAATTCCCAAAAGATATAAAAAAGCAAGGCATCTTGTGCGCTAAAAAGACCCATCATCGCGAATTCTAAGAAGAAAATCGCACTAACAATAGCTCTATTTTCAATCTTTAAAAACAAGAAGCTTAAAAAAATCATCAAAGAGCAAAGCAACATCAAACTCAACGATATAGCACTAACACCAATGTGAAAACTGAAAAATTTCGCAAAGCCTAGGCTAAAATGACTCTCAAAGCTCACGCCCTGCAAAAAATCGAAAAAAATTTGCAAATTAAGTCCTAAAATAAGCAAACTTGCCACAACGCTAAAAATTTTAATCCCGCCACGCCCTAAAAAAAAGCTTAAAAAAGCGACCAATAAAGGAAAGAAAATTAAAATATTTAACATTTAAACCCCCCATACCAAAAGAAGTAAAACCACAAAAGCTCCTACTATAAAATAAAGCATTAAGTTAAGGCTATTAGGCATAAGAATTGCTTGTGAAATTCTTAAGACAAAAGCACAAATTCCACGCACAAAGGCATCTAAAACCTTTACATCAAATTTTCTTGCAAACTCACAAAACAAATCATATTTTGCTACTAGAAAATAATGATAAAAACGCGGGATAAAATAGTCATTTTGCAAAAGCTTATATATGCTTTTTTGTTCGATACTTTCTTTAAACCACGCTCTACGATAAGCAATAATAGCCAAAAGCACACCAAGCACCGCAGCAACACTTGCTAAAATCATCACTAAGCCATTTTGTGCGTCAATAAAAACAAGCTTAGTGCTAAGATATTCCAAAAAGCTATGCTCAAAAAAACCAGAAATAAGAGCTAAAATCACCAAAGGACTCATAGCAAAAAGAGCGATTTTACTTGCTTCGTGCGGATGTGCATGATGTCTTTTAGGCGTAAAAAAGACAAGCATTAAAAGTCTAAAACTATAAAAAGCTGTCATAAAAGCAGCAATTAAAAGCGTTAAAAAAATGCCGTGATGAAAGGATATAAAGGCATAACCCAAAATCAAATCCTTAGAGAAAAAACCTGCCAAAGGATAAATTCCTGCCAAAGCCAAAGAAGCAATAGTCATAAAAATGGCAGTGATTTTTAAGGGCTTAGCCAATCCACCCATTTTTTTAATATCAAGCTCATCGTTCATCGCGTGCATCACATTACCAGCGCCTAAGAAAAGTAAAGATTTAAAAAAAGCGTGTGTGCCTAAGTGAAATAAAGCTAAAGCATAAGCACCAAGTCCAGCCGCTACAAACATATAACCAAGCTGTGAAAGAGTAGAATAGGCAATAATGCGTTTTAAATCTCTAGCCACTAGAGCCATAGAAGCGGCAAAAAGTGCCACAAAAGCACCCAAAATGGCGATAATGTAACCCACTTCAGGAACAAGGTCATAAATCCCCCCAGCTCTAATCACCAAATAAACCCCAGCCGTTACCATAGTCGCAGCGTGAATAAGTGCTGAAACAGGTGTAGGACCTGCCATAGCATCGGCTAGCCAAGTATGAAGTGGAAATTGTGCTGACTTTCCCATAGCACCGATGAAAAGGCAACTTGCTATGAGTATTAAAGCATTATGTTCAAGGCTACTAGCCATAACAAAAACTTCGCTATATTTTAGCGTTCCAGCTTGCAAATAAAGCCAGAAAATTCCAAGCAGCATACCCAAATCAGCGATTCTATTCATAATAAAGGCTTCATTTGCCGCGAAGGAATATTTATCATTATGATACCAAAAGCCAATGAGTAACCAAGAGCAAAGCCCAACGCCCTCCCAACCGACAAAAAGTCCCAAGAAATTATCACTCATCACTAAAAAAAGCATAGAAAAAACAAAAAGTCCAAGATAGGCAAAAAATTTATTAAAACCCTCGTCTTTTTCCATATAAAAAATACTATAAAAATGCACACAGGTTGCTACTATACCAACAATACTCATCATACTTAAAGAGACAGCATCAATGTCAAAACCAAAATTTACACCCACAAACCATTCAAAAAGCGTAATATTAAAACTCGCATTTTCAAAAAACAAAATCAAAGAAGAAATCGCACTTAAAGCAATGAGCAAAGAACAAATAAAGCCAAGCAAAATACTTCTTTGCCTTAAAGCAAAAATACTAGCAAACAAAAAGGATACAAAAGGTGCAAAAAGGGAAATTAAGGCTAAATTTTGCATATTAATTCTCCACTTCTTTTAAACTTTTTAATTCTAAAGTGCCTGTTTTTCTATACCAAAGCACACACAAAGCCACGCCCACAGCCACTTCAGCTGCAGCAATTGCCATAACAAAAAGGGCAAAAACTTGTCCATTAAGGTCATTATGTGCTTTTGAACCAGCAATAAGAGCTAAATTTGCGGCATTGAGTAAAATCTCACTCGAGATAAAAAGCATAATTAAATTTTGTCTTCTTAAAATACCTACAAGTCCTATAATAAACATTAATAAAGCCACAAAAAGATATTTTTCTATCATTGCTTTTCCTTAATAAGTTCTTTATGTGTTAAAACAATTGCACAAACAAGAGCGATTAAAAGTAGAAGGGCTACAAATTCAAAAGCTAGTAAATATTTAGAAAAAATTGCAAAGGCAAGTTGTTTATTTAAATCAAATAAAGCTGTGTCAATAAATGGTAAATCTACATTTACGGAGTTCAATTTAAAACTCATAAGACTTGCAAAAAGTCCTACCAAACTAAGACCGATTAAAGCAAAAAAACTTTTTTTAAATTTCAATCTTTCTTTAAAATCTTTCGAAGCGTCAAAAAACATCATCGCAAAGCTATAAATTCCAAGCACAGCTCCACTATAAACGATGATTTGTATCGCACCTAAAAATTCCGCATCAAGCATAAAATAAAAGCTTGATAAAAATACCATTCCTCCAGCTAAAGCCGAAAGAGAATAAAGCATATTTTTACTCAAAACAGCGACTAAGAAAAAGCCCAAAATAAGCACAGAAAAAACTATAAAGGATAATTGTTCTATCATTATGCTTCTCCTTTAGGTAGTGCGCAGTTTGTATCATCGCACAAATCTTGCTCTCTTTTTTGCAAAATTTCATAATATTGAGGCGTTTTTTTCACAAAATTATCCGCATCTTTTCTAAGGCTACCAGCACCCTCAAATTCGACTTGATTTTTAAGCTTATCAATAGGCGTTAAAAAGTCTTTTTTATAGCCAAAATAAGATCTTTGTTCAGCTGCATTTTCATATTCTTTCCCATGGACAATGGCAAGCTCAGGACACACTTCAGCACAAAAACCACAATAAATACAACGCCCTAGATTAATACTATAATTATTCGCTTTCTTGCGTCCCTTTTCATCAAGGGATGTTTCCATTCTTATGCAATTACTAATGCAAATTTTCTCACAAAGCCCACATCCTATACATCTTTCATTTTCACTTTCTATAAAACGCATAAGTCTATGCACGGCACGGTAGCGATTGTCTATTTGAACCTTTTCGAAAGGGTATTTAATGGTCGCTGAATTACCCTTTTTAAGCAATTCACGCATCACAACCCACAAGCCCACGAAAAGCTCAAGCTTTACGCTGCGTTTTAAGGCTCTTGTTATTTTTTCCCAAGTGTTTTGAGGATTTCTTCTTTTTTCATCAACCAAATAATAATTTTTCATCATCGCTCCTAAATTAATACAAACAAAGCAGTGATTAAGAGATTTAAAACCGCTAGAGGGATTAAAATCAAATAGCACATTTTCATTACTTGGTCGGGGCGAAGCTGCGGAAAAGCTGCCCTAGCCCAAAAATACCAAAAGAAAATAAAGCTTGATTTTAAAATCATCATAATCCAACCCGGAATAAAATAAAAATCATTAAATCCACCCAAAAATAAAAGTGTGATTAAAATCGCCCCTGCTATCATCGAAGCATATTCACCGATAAAAAACATACCCCATCGAAGCCCAGAATACTCCGTGCCATAGCCAGAAACAATATCCGCTTCATTTTCAGTCAAACAAAGGGGGGTGCGATTTGTCTCTATAAAAAGGGCGATGACAAAAAGCACAAAGGCTAAGGGTTGCTTAAAAATAAGCCACGATAAAATGCCATCATTTTGATAATTATTGATTTCAATCAAAGAAAAAGATCCCACAAGCATCACCACAGCAATTAAAGCTAAAGCCCCTACACTCTCATAAGAAATAATCGCCACCAAAGCCCTTGCACCGCCTATGATAGAATATTTATTATGACTTGCAAGTCCGCCCAAAAAAATAGCATAAAAACAAAGTCCTGAAGTGCCGATGACAAAGAGTAAAGCTACATTAATATCAGCTATAATAGGGCGTATCGTGTGTCCAAAAAGCGTAAATTCGGGGAGCATTGGAATCGCTGCTAAGGATACAAAGGCGCAAATAGCAGCAATTAAGGGTGCAATGGCAAAGATAAGTTTTTGAGAATTTGATGGGATAATGTCCTCTTTTGTAAAAAGTTTTATCATATCTGCCACAAGTTGAATAAGTCCAAAAGGACCGACCATATCAGGTCCGATTCTTCTTTGAAAATAAGCCAAAACCTTTCTTTCAGCATAGGTCGCAAACCCTGCTAAAGTCGCAAAAACAGCCAAAACAAACAAGCATTTAATGACGCTTTCTAAGATGAAAAATCCTAGCTCACTCATCGATTCCCCCTATTTTCTCTAAATTTGCTCTCAAAACTCTTTCTTCAAAAAAACTTAAAGTGTCAATTTTCTCATCAAAATAAGGCAAATAAGCTACTCCAGTCAAATCTTTATCTACCCTAACGCTCAAATTTAAATCCTTATTTTCCAATTTAAGCTTAATTAAATCCTTATCGTCTACATCAAATTTAAGCGCTAAATCCTCACTAAGCCCCAAAAAAATCGCTTCATTTAAGGCACTTGCACGATTAGAAAAACGACCAAATTGATAGCTAGGATTTGCACTATAAAGCAAAAAAGAATTTTCTAAGTCTAAAGCCTTAAATTCAGGCTCTTCGTAACTTAAATTTGGCGTTTTTTCATAATGAGATAAATCAAGCAAATAGCCTCTTTGATTCTCTCCGCCATTCGTGTAAAAATTATCCAAATGATCAAAATGGATAGGAGAAAAACCCTTATTAATAGGAAGCTTTTGCGTATAATTAATGCTAAATTCCTCATCAAAGCCTAAAGCATTTGCCACATCGTTTAAAAAATAGCCTTCAAATTCTAAAGCGGCATTTGTTGGGACGATTCTTTTATCAAAATTAACAAAAGTGCCTTCTTGCTGATTAAGGCTTGAGCTTGCCAAATCGCAATGCTTTTCATAAGAAAAACTAAAATCTCCTCTTTCGTTATAACCTAAAATTTCGCCATCTTGTGGTTTTTTATCCAAATCGCAAATCAAAGCTACACCTAAAGTATTTGTATGTGTAGGGTTTAAAAATACCTTAAAAGGTGTTGTTTTTTGAATAAGGGCAAGTAATTTTGCAAGCTTTTTTGCCTTTTTACTGAAATAAAAATCACTTCCCACAACTAAAGTAAAATGCGATTTTTTAAGCAACAAGTCTTCCATTTTATCCTCATCAAGCTCCAAATTTTTAGCAAAAAGGCTACGCTTTATAGGGATTTTTTTCTTAATCTTTTTTGTAATGTTTTTCTTCACTTCTTTTTCTATACTCTCACCCGCTTCGTTTGTCTCACTTATCATTTCGCTTACTTCTTCACTAACGCTCTCCTCAATCTCCTTTTCCTCCTCGATAAAAAAGGAATTTAAGCGTTCTTTAAGCGTTTCGTCTGTGCTAAATTTTTGAAGTAAATAATAAAGAATTTGCTCCTCTTCTCCACTTTTATGTGTATGAGAAAGAAAATTTTTAGAATATTTTTCCACGCCCTTATCTTTGAAAAGATGAAAATAAAGTCCGGCACCCTTATTCATCACTAGGGCATTATTGATTTTATAACTTAAGCTTGGAGCATCATAACGCAACAAAGTCCCAACCACAACGATAAAATCACTTTTTGCTATATCCTCACTATTTGCCATATAAAACTCACCGGCATTTTGGTTAAATTCCTCCAAGAATTCCTTAAATTTCAAAGCTTCATCATTGAGCAAACGAAGATCAAATTTTTTCTTTAAATTTTGCAAAATTAAAGCTTCTTCATTTGTAATAAAGCTGTTAAATTTAATATTTTTAATCACACCATTTTGAATTTTTTCACATAAAAGCTTGAAGGCTTTTTCATCTTTACAGGCTTCATTTTGTGTATCATATCCATATCTTGCAGCCTTATTTAAACTAGCAAAGGAAAAATCGTTACTCACTCTATAAATTTTAGGCTTTTGCACAGCTATACCGCTTTGCTTAATGTCATAATAAAGCAATTCGCAATCACTTGAGTGTGGATTAGAAGCAGGGATGCGTTTAAGCTCCCAAATATTTGAGGTGTATTGAAATTTAGCTCCTATTAAAGCACCAGTAGGACAAACGCTCGTGCATTCTCCACAGCTTGAGCACTCAAGCTTATCTCCAGTTGCTGGAGCAATGAGACTTTTTTGAAATTTCGTCCAAATCGCATAAGCGTCCTTTCCCATACTCTCTTTAAAAGTCGCATCCACAGCAACTCCGCCTCTTGGGGTCGTTTTTAAGGCACTTTCGCCGATTTTATCCTTACACACAGTAACGCAACGCTCGCACACTATGCAAAGTGCAGGGTCATAATTAATAAAGCCCCATTCTTTATGAGGCTTGTGCGTATCTTGTATCCAGTGTTTTTGAGTATTTACCCTTGCTTTGTGTGTAAAATTTTGCAGCTCACATTCGCCCGATTTATCGCAAACGCCGCATTGCAAAGGATGATTAATGCAGTATGCTTGCATAATCTCATTTCTCTCCTCCCATAAAGAGCCCAAATCACTCTCTACAACCATACCATCTTTAGCCTTAGTGTTACAAGAATAAACCTTTTTTCCATCAGCTTCAACCATACACATACGACAAGCCAAAGTTGCACTACAACCTGAAAGATAACAAATGGCAGGGATAAAAATGTCATTTCTTCTTGCGATATTTAAAATTGTTTCTCCATCACTAAATTCGCATTCTACGCCATTAATTTTCACTTTCATCCTAATTCCTTTAGCCTAATTTTTACAAAATTTTCCTTCGCATTTTCATAATTTAAAAAAGCTATTGTTCCTTGCAAATTTTCATCTAAAATAATCTTAGTTTCTATCTTTAAATTCTCGCCACAAAGCTCGACTAGAGCTTCATTTTGACACTTAGCAATTGATAAAAATTGCTTTGAAGCGTGGAGCATTTTATCCTTTAAAGGGGCATTAAAAAGCACTAAGCCATCATAATTATCAAGCTCTTTTAACTTTGTCAAAACAGCCTCACTAAAATCCCATTTTACGCCCTCACTATCCAAAAGCTCCAAATGAAATTCCTTGCTTAAAAAATTTAAAAAATATTTAATATTTTCATAATCTTTGTGTTTTTTAAGCCCCACATCAAAGATTAAGGTCTCAAATTTTTTAAGATATTTAAGCACTTCTAAAGCCTCGTCTTCTCCAAAACAAGACTCCGCACTCAAATAGCCCTCGTCTAAAGCTTCAAATTCCAAAGCTTTATGTAATTTGCAAAGAAGAGCCAAAACAAAACTCACGCTTTCAATCTCACATTTATAGAATCTCGCCTTTAAAGCCTTATCTTCAAGGCAAGAAATATTAATGCTCTCTTTTTCCAAATTCTCGCACAAAGAAGGGTTTTTCAAAGAAAGCATATCAACAAAGCAAAGAGCTTTCATATTTTGACC
Source organism: Campylobacter felis (assembly GCF_030250085.1). NCBI lineage: Bacteria > Pseudomonadati > Campylobacterota > Epsilonproteobacteria > Campylobacterales > Campylobacteraceae > Campylobacter > Campylobacter felis. The sequence continues at coordinate 30,830 of NZ_JANURX010000007.1, read as the reverse complement.
TTTTTAATCACTATACTCCAATCCACCTCATTAAATTTCAAGGAATTTAAAAGTTCGCAATTTTGCTCTTTCACGAAAGAAAAGCTTTTTTCAACCACACTGAAATCACCTATTTCAAACATCACAATAAGAACTTCACCTTCTTTAGCCTCGCGAATAACAAGAGTTAAATCTGCAAAAAAATCCTTGCTATTTCTCAAATCCACCCGTCTCATCTATCTATCTCGCCCAAAACAATATTTACATTTCCCATAATTGCCACCACATCAGCCAAATAGCTCCCCACAAGCATTTCCTCAAAAAATGCACAATGCCAAAAGCTCGGCGTTCTCGCCTTTAAACGATACGGACGACCCGTACCATCACTATGGATAAAAAAGCCAAGCTCTCCCTTAGGGCTTTCAGTCGGCACATAGACCTCGCCCTTAGGAGGCTTAAGCCCCTGAGTGATAAGGACAAAATGCTGCATTAAAGAATAGTTTTGCGTCATAATTTGCTCTTTTGAAGCACTCACATACTCAGGGTGGTTTGCCAAAATTTCTGGCGGAGTGTCCTTATAAAGTCTAGCGCACTGCGTTAAAATTTTAAGACTCTCTCTAAATTCTTGCATATAGACTTTATATCTTGCATAAGAATCCCCTTGCGTAGCGTAAGGCACACCAAAATCCACCTCATCATAAAGCAAATAAGGCTCTTCTTTGCGAATATCATAGCACACTCCACTTCCACGAAGCATCACGCCAGAACAACCCCAATTCATCGCCTGCTCTTTGGTAACAAGTCCAACATTTTCTGTTCTTAAACGCCAAATTCTATTATCATCTAAAAGCGCTTCATAATCTTTCACATCGTTTGGAAATTTCGCACAAAAAGCCAAAAGTTCGTCCAAAAAACCATCAGGCAAATCAAGCATCACTCCACCAATACGCATCGAAGAGTGAGTTAGCCTAGCCCCACAATATCTTTCTATCAAATCAAGCACATACTCACGCTCTCTAAAACAATACAAAAACACACTCATAGCCCCTATATCCAAGGCGTGTGTAGCAAGCCAAAGCAAATGCGAGGCAATGCGGTTAAGCTCTAAAAGTATCATTCGAATCACAGCCGCACGGCGTGGAATTTCAAGCCCACAAAGCTTTTCAACCGCAGCACAGTAAGCATAATTATTTGCTGAAGCAGCGATATAATCCATCCTATCAGTTGTGGGGATAAATTCTTGGTAAATCATATTCTCCGCCATTTTTTCCATACCACGATGCATATAGCCTATGCAAGGACGCGCTTTGGTAACTTGCTCCCCATCAAGCTCTAAGATAAGACGTAAATTTCCGTGTGCGGAGGGGTGCTGGGGACCTAGATTGATAATCATCTTGGTATCATCTCTCTCAAAAGCGATATTTTCATAATAAGGTTTTAATTTACTAGGAATTTGCATTTTAACGCCTTTTATCCAAAATTTTAGCCTGGTCGCGTTTGACTTTTTTGACAAAAGCTACGCCACTTTCTTCTTGATATTCTTGTTTGAAAGATTTTTCATTTTGCAAAGCACCCTTTTGCGTTTCGTGATAAAGCCTTGAAAAATTAAGCGTGTCTTTATCATCGGCAAAGCCCGGATCCCTCTGCTCTTCACCTACCACTTCGCGATATTCTTTACCAAAAATTTTATCAATTTCATACCATTTTGCGAATTCATCACCTTGCAAAGGATAGCTCTTTAAAAAAGGATGTCCAAACCAATCATCAGGCATTAAAAGACGCTTTAAATTAGGATGCCCCACGATAAAAATACCAAACATATCATAAATTTCTCTCTCGCTCCAATTAGCTCCCTTAAACACACTTACGACACTTTGCACCCTTTCCTTAACGCCGACAAAAGTTTTTACCCTCACTCTTAATTTTTGCTTTAAATTTAAAAGCTGATAAAATACCACAAAACCCTTTTTTGAAGCGACAAAATCCACAGCACTAGCCTCCGTGAAAACTTCAAATCCTAAGCCTTTAAGCAAGGTTAAAGCCTTGACATTGTCCTCTTTTTGAATTTCTAGCACCCAAAAATCAAGCTCCACAAAAGAACTCTTAAGCTCAAGTTCCTTTTTAAGCAAAACCTCATAATCTTTAAAAGCACTCTCCTCCACAGGCAATTTTTTCGTATGCGGAGCGTGGTAAAATCTATCTTCATAATAATTTTTTAATTGAGCGTTTTTTTTATCGCTATATTTTCTCATCACACAAGCCTTTTAGGTGGAATTTTACGCGAAGCCTTTTCTTTGCGAATTTTTTTCTGTAAAATCATTAAGGCAAATTGAAAACTCTCAGGTCGCGGAGCACAGCCTGGCACATAAATATCAACAGGGATAATCCTATCCACACCTTGCACAGTGGAGTAAGTGTTAAACATACCGCCCGTATTTGCACAACTTCCCATAGAAATCACCCATTTAGGATCAGGCATCATATCGTAAAGACGGCGTGTAAATTCGGCGTGTTTTTTGCAAAGTGTGCCTGCGATTATCATCACTTCACTATGGCGTGGTGAAGCCCTAAAAATAGTCCCAAAGCGGTCAAAATCATACCTTGAACCCCCCGCTGCCATCATTTCAATCGCACAGCAAGCCAAGCCATAAGATAACGCCCACAAAGAATTGCTCCTACCCCACTGCACAAGCTTATCAACACTTGTCAAAACCACAGGCAAACCACTAGCATAATTTACTTGATGCTCTGCCATCTAAAGCCTCCTTTTTTGTATGCGTATAAAAATCCCACCGCCAAAAGTGCGAGAAAAATAATAATCTCCAAAAGTCCAAACCAGCCCAAATCTTTAAAAATCAACGCCCAAGGAAATAAAAAAACAACCTCAATATCAAGCAAAATAAAAATTAACGCGAAAACAAAAAATTGAGAATTAATTTTATTAGCCTGTTTAACAGGGATGGGACCACACTCATAAATTCCAAGTCCTAGCTTTTTGCGGTTCTTTGCGGCAAAATTATTGCCGATTTTTGAAGCCAAAAACACTAAACCAAAAAAAATGACACTAGCAAGAACTAGCATAATAAAAATACCCAAATAAGGATGCGCCACACTCATATGAGTCATTTATTTTCCTTAAATTCAAAAATAATTTATAAGAATTTTACATAATTTTTCTAAAATCAAAACTTATATAAGAGTAAAAAACTACGAAATTTTTATTTTAACTTAATCTAAATTTAAATGATAATTTTTTTATACGCAAAATCTTTAAAAAATTCTTCTTGATGTGTGATAAAAATGTAAGAAATGGCGTTTTTCTCTTGATATTCTTTTAAAAATTCAACAATTTTAACAATATTTAAAATATCTAAAGCACTCGTTAGCTCATCTAAAATCAAAATTTTAGGACGCAACAAAAAAGCCCTTAAAAGTCCTACTCTACTGGCTTCTCCTCCGCTTAATTGTGTCGATTTGAGTGCAAAAATTTCTTCTTTTAAATTCAAATTTCCCAAAAGCTCTTGTAAAAAAACCTCATCTTTCTTCAAAGCAAAATTTTCCCACACATCATTTATAAGACTTTTAATCTTTCTGTAAGGATTGAGAGCTAATTTTTGATCTTGAAAGACATATTGCACCTCTTTTTTAAAATGTAAATTTTCACCCAAATGCATACTTTTCCCCCTATACAAAACCTCTCCAAAGCTAGGTTTTTCTAAACCACAAAGCACCCTAGCCAAAGTGCTTTTACCTGCTCCACTCTCTCCACTTATAAGCAAATTCTCGCCTAAATTTAAGCTAAAATTAACATTTTCAAAAATACTTCTTTGCTCTTCTTTAAGATACCAGTGGCGTTTTAAAGGATAATTTTTAGCCAAATGACGCACTTCAAACATTAAATTCCTTATAAGCTTTAAGCCGTGCATTTTGTGAATTTAAAAACTCTTGCACCTTAAACTGCTTCGCGCTTCCTTTTTCAAATAATAAAAGCTCATCACACAAAGAAAGTAAGTTAAAATCGTGCGTGATAAGGATAAATTTTAAACTTTTTTGCAAATTTTTTAAAAGTGCGATTAATTTTTGCTCATTTTCTTTATCAAGTGAAGCAGTAAGCTCATCGCAAATTAAGTATTTTGGGGAGCTTGAAAGAGCTAGAGCTAATTGTATGCGTCTTGCCATACCCGTGCTAAACTGATATGCAAAAGAGTGCCATAAAAGTTCCAAGTCTTTTAATCCTAGCATTTGCATACATTCAAAAGCTTTGCTTTTACGCTCTTTTGCATTTAAATTTGTGTGTGTTTTTAAAACGATGTGAAAAAGATCTCCCAAATTAAGATAAGGATAAAAGCTATTTTGTGCGTCCTGAAAAATTAAAGCAACTTCACTTCTAAACTCTTGCAAGGCTTTCTTTTTAAGTTTGGTAGGGTTTTTTTCATTAATCAAAAATTGCTTGGCTTCTAAACGATAATTTTGAGAAAATAAAGCAATTAAAGCCCTAGCAAATAGACTCTTGCCACTCCCACTCTCGCCCATAATCGCCAAATGTTTTCCTTCTTGTAAATTTAAAGAAATATCTCTTAAAAGTCTTGTATTTTCATAACTTAAATTTAATTTTTCCAAACAAATCATAAGCTCACACCAAAATATTTTCTTAAATACGCACTTAAGGCTAAAAGCGGCAAGATAAGAATAAGTAAAGCTAAAAGCGGATAAAGAACAATCCACCAAGCTCCTATAAAAACAGCCTTTGACGCTTCGTTTAGAATATTTCCTAAACTGGCGATTTCAAAATCAAGTCCTAAACCAAAAAAACTCAAAGTTGCCTCTGTGCTAATAGCATGCACAATATTAAGCACAAAAAGCACAGATAAAAGTGAAAAGCAAGGCGGTAGCAAGTCCTTAAAAAACGCCTTAGTTTTTGTGCTTCCAAGCACTAAGGCTGCTTGATAAAATTCCAAATTTTCAAGCCTTTTTAACTCACTTGCAAAAAGTTTCGCTACAAAACTCCAATGCGTTAAGGCTATTATTAAAATCATACTCAAATCATTTCCCCTCATAAAACCCGAAAAAAACATCATTAAAAGTAAAAAAGGTAAGGCTAAAAACATATCAAGCAAACGCATAAAAAAAGTATAAAAAAATAATCTTGCCACAAAGACATAAAAAAGTGCCAAAACTAAGGTCAAAAAAGAGCTTAACAAGCCTATAAAAAAAGAAGTTTTAATGCCATAAAGTATGCGTGTAAATAAATCTCTACCTAGCATATCCGTGCCTAAAATATGCTTTAAATTAGGAACAATATAAATTGCATTAATATCACCAAAATGTGGGTCATAGGAGCTAAACAAAGGCGTAAAGAAAGCTAATGAAAGTGCTAAAAATAAAGGACTTAAAAGATAAAAAATTTTCAATTGATACCCCTTAAGCGAGGATTAAGAAATAAACAAATTAAATCAGCCAAAAAGGTAAAAAATCCCGCTAACAAAACGCTAACAAAAACCAAAGCTAAAACCACAGGATAATCCTTAAAAATAATACTTTCAATCATCAAATTCCCAAGTCCTCCATAAGCAAAAACACTCTCCACCACATAAGCACTCATCATAAAGCTTAAAGCACAAGCTCCAAAATATGAAATAATAGGACTTAGAGCGTGTTTTAATGTAAAGTGTAAAATAATTCTTATTTGACTAAGACCTCTTGCATAAGCACTCAAAATAAAGGGCTTTTCATAGCTTTGATAAAGCGAAGTTTTAGCCACTTGCATAAAAACGGCTAAATGAGATAAAACTAAAACACAAACAGGTAAAATTAAATGATTAATTCTATTTAAAATATCATCTTCAAAGCCTATATCTGTGGTGCCTGAGCTTGGTAAAATTTGCAAAAATACCGCAAAAAACAAAATAAAAATTAAAGATAAGGCAAAAGAAGGTAGAGCAAAAAAACTCATACTAAGGATATGAATTAACTTTTCTAAGAGTGAATTAGGATAAAGTAAGCATAAAATTCCAAGCGTTAAAGAAGCTAAAAATAAAACAAAAAACGCACTCAAGCTTAAAATAAGCGTATTAAAAAAGCGTTCTTTAATAAGACTTACAATTTCCTCGCCGTGGATTAAGGATACGCCAAAATCACCCCTTAAAGCTTTAAAAAGCCAAGAGCTATACTGCTTTAATAAGGGCTTATCTAAATCAAAACTTTTTTCAAGGCGTTCTTTCGCCTCCAAGCTTATGGCATTTGTGCCTTTTGCATAGGCTATGCTTCCCTTACTAAAATAAAGCATACTAAAACATAAAAAGGTGCTAAAAAAGGCGATAAATACCACAAAAATGAGGCGTTTAAACACTAATTTTGACTCCACTCATAAATATTCCAAGTAAAGCCTACGCCGTGATGTCCTAAAATTCGTGGCTTAATCCCCTTTAAATTCGCCTTATAAACCAAAGCAAAATCCAAATAAGTTAGAAAAATAAAGGGCGGATTTTCATAAAGAGCGTTAATAAATTGGGCATAATATTTTTTTCTTTCTTGAGGATCTAGTGAATTTCTTGCTTTTTCTAAAGCCTCATCGGCATTTTTGTCATTATAATGCCCAAAATTCCAGCCTGAAGAATTTTTATTTGTATCTTGTGAGCTTTCAAACACTCTATAAGTATGAAAGTCAGGGTCATACGGACTGCCCCAGCCTATTAAAAAACTATCAACTTTAGAATAATCAAAGCTTCCAGCAGGTTTAGCCACGACCTTAACTTCCACTCCAAATTTCTTAAATTCACTTTGTAAAATTCCAGCCAAACTCACGCGTAAGGGATCATTGCTCATCGTATAAATGTCAAAACTTAGAATTTTGTCATTTTTTGCATACAAGCCTTTTTCATTTTTCTTAAAACCTGCTTTTTGCAAAAGTTCATCAGCTTTTTTTACATCATAAGTATAGCTTTTAAATTCCTTAGGTGCTACCCAAGAATTCTCTAAGGGATGTGAGGCGATGAAGCCGTATCCGTGTAAAATATTATCAACAATGGCTTGTTTATTAACTGCGTAATTTAATGCTAAACGGACATTTTTATCTTTTAAAAATTCATTTTCCAAATTAAACATTAAAGCCCTATAATCAGCCGATTTTTCTCTTAAAACCTTAAATTTTTTATCATTTTCAAAGCTTTTTAATAAAGAAGAGTCAATCAAAGCTGCATCAATCTTACCATTTTTAAGCTCCACAGCAGCAACATTTGCATCGTTAATATGCCTTAAAATCAGTCTTTTGCTCTTCACTTTTCCTAAATGAAAATTTTCATTTGCGACCAAACTGACATACTCGCCTTTTTTCCATTTTTCAAATTTAAAAGCACCTGTGCCGACTGGATTTTGATTAAATTCACTTGTGCTTAAATTTTCATTTTCAAGCAAATGAGAAGGAAGCATACCAGCACTTAAAGAGTCCAAAAAGCCGACAAAGGGACGCGAAAGTGTGATTTTGATCTTATAATCACTTAAAATTTCTATCTTTTCAATATCCTTAAAATTGACATAAATTTCAGCATTATTTTGAGGGTTTTTAAAGGCTTCAAGGCTAAATTTCACATCTTTGGCGCTAAATTTAACCCCATCGTGCCACAAAACATCATCTCTAAGCTCAAGCTCATACACCAAGCCGTCCTTGCTAATGCTCCAAGACTTTGCTAAATCAGGCTTTGCTTTCATATCTTCATCAAAGCGAATTAAACCCGAAAAAATCAAACCTATCACCGCATCATGATCCTCACTATAAGCGGGATTGATTTTGGGCGCTTCATTTTCCACAGCTACGATGAGCGTATCTTTTGGACTTGCCCATAAGGCACAAATAAAGCATAAAATTAACGCAATAATTCTCATAAAAATTCCTTGAAAAATTTATGCGATTATAAAATAATTAAAAATTCATTACAAGCCTATGGGGGGGTTAAATTTATGAAAAAATTATAAAAATTTAATTTTTTCTTATGTTTCTTTCTATAAAATTACGCGCTTTTTATTTTAAAGGAGACAAAATGGAGTTTTTAGAACTTTTACTTGTTTTAATTGCCCTTGTTTTAATCCTAGCAAAACCAGAAAAAGAAAAACTTGCTTTTGGTTTAGTGATGGTATCTTGGGCTATTATGATTTTTTATTATGTTGGGCACAAGTCCAGTGCGTTTTTAACCATTATGAACTTGTAAGGAGCTAAGATGTGCGAACTCAATAAAACAAAAAATTTCTACACTTTAATGTGTTTAGCGGGCTTTTTAATCATACTTTTGCCTGTTGGTATTGCAAATTTAATTTTTGGTTATGTTTTAAAAGATAGCCCTTGCACACTTTGCTGGGGACAAAGAGAAGCGATGATTTTCATCGGCGTAATCGCTCTTTTTATCGTGCGTTATGGGCTTAAGGGCAAGTATTTGGCGGCTCTTTTGATTATGACAGCTTTTGGTCTTTATCAATCTTTCGCCCATTTTGGTAATCACGCTCACAGAGACTTAGATCAAGGCTTTGGTTTAGCCGTGTTTGGAATTCATACTTATTTTTGGGCTGAAGTTGTCTTTTGGGCTGTGGTGCTTATTTTAGGTGTGATTTTTGCTTTTGCCCCGAAATTTAGTGCATTTGAGACAGAAATGGCAGGAGAAAAATTTAGACAATGGACTAAATTTAGTTTTGTCGCTGTTTTAATCAGCACTTTCATCGTAGCCTCTAATGTTTTTCAAGCTTTTGTTAGCACGGGTGTGCCTCCTTATGTTGGGCAAGGAGACCCTGTAAGATTCACTCTTAATCCAAAATACATCATTTGGAGCGATAAAGGCTGGAGCGGCTTATGGCAAAATATCTCTTTCTTAGGAAAACGCGATGTGAAAGCTCCTGATTATGCTTTCGCTCCTGCAAGTGAGAAACTAGGCATTGTTTTTGACAATGACAGCCAAAACTCTCCTTTTACAAAAATTGATGAAGATTTAAAAATCGTAAGTGAGCAAAATATTAGCTTTGATAAACCTATTAACACTCTTGATTTTATAAACGGCGAATTTGTGGCAAGTTCTAAATTTGATGTAGCATTTATGGACGAAAATTTTAATATCAAAAGTGCTTTTGAGCTTGACCCTTACTTCTCAGCGACCATTGATCCTATCATAGGCATTATTCCTTATATGCAAGATAAATTCTTACTTATGGGTTCAAATAAATCTTTCTTAAGATTTGCTAAAAATGAAAACGCCGATGAAGTTTTGCAATATGCAGATTTTATCAAAGGAGCGGATAAATTTGAAGGACAAGGCAAAGATTTAGGTCGTGGCAGACTTGATACAGTGCGAGCGAAATTTCACCATGTCGCTAGTATGACAAATGATGCAAATTATTTCTACCTAGCCACAGTGCCAAATAACAAAAACGCAAAAGACTTCATCATCTCTAAAGTTTCTCTAAAAGATAGAGTTCTTTCGGGCGAATTTAGTCCAAAAGCAGCACTTAAAGAAGGCAAAACTTTGGGTGATTTATATGTAAGCTCTATGGCGTTTAAAGATGGTAAAATTTACGCTTTAAGTAAAAATCATAATGTTATAGCCGTTATAAATCCTTCAAAAGAAGAGGTTGTAAAGGTAATAGCTTATCCAAGCACCATCACCAATGCAAGAAGCTTATTTTTTAAAGAAGGCAAGATTCACATTTTATCCTATCAAGATGGAGAAAATAAGCTTTATGTTTTAGAACAAAAATCCTAAATTTTTTAGGATTTTATACAAAATTGTAAGGAAATTTGATGAAAATAGTTTTGTATGTTTTAATGTTGGCTTTAACTTTATCGGCAAATCCACTGCTTGTTGCACATCGTGCTGGCACAGCTGATGCACCAGAAAATACACTTGCAGCAATTAAACTTGCTTTAAAAAACAAAGCCGATGTGATTTGGATTAGCGTGCAGCTGAGCAAGGATAAAAAATTCGTCCTTTATCGTCCTAGCGATTTGAGTGCCTTAACAGATAAGCAAGGTAAAATTTCTCAATTTGATGCCAAACAACTTCAAAGCATTCATATTACAAAATCTCCAGCTAATAAAGCTATTTATAGTAATGACAAGCTTTATATTCCCTTACTTGAAGAGGTTTTAAAGCAGTTTCCACGAACGCAATTTTATATCGACCTTAAAAGTCCCGACGCCAACGATAAAGAGCAAGCTAAAATTTTGTTAGAACTTTTGAAAAAAACGAAGAGTTTGGATAGAGTGCGACTTTATTCCACTGAAGATAATTATATACTTGCTTTAAGTAAAGAAATACCAAGCTTTGCAACTAGAGGTGCAACTCGTAAAAAACTAGCCGATGTAAGTTTGACACATTTTTGCAAGGCAGAAGAGCAAAAAAATGTGTATTACGGTTTGGAACTTGAAAGAGCGGTTAAGGTGGTTGAGAAATTTACTCTAGGAGAGGGCGTGAGTGAAACGACTCTTACTTGGGATAATGAAGCTATGGAGTGTTTTGGACAAAATGAGGGCAAGGTGATACTTTTTGGCATCAACACTCCTCAAGCTTATGAAAAAGCAAAAGTGCTAAAAGCCGATGGCGTGATGGTAGATAGTCCTAGTTTATTTAAAGATAGGTGATGCCTTTAACCTTACAATTACGCCCTCAAAATTTAGATGAAATTTTAGGACAAAATGATTTGGTGGAAGTTTTTAAACGCTTCATTGCGATGCAAAAACTTCCCCATAGTCTCTTTTTTGGCGTAGCTGGCTCTGGTAAAACAAGCTTTGCAAGAGTGGTGGCTAAGGAATTTGGCTTAGATTTTTATGAATTTGATGGAGGAAATTTTAAACTTGAGGAATTGAGAAAAATCCTAGAAAATTACAAAAATAGCCTCTATAAACCTCTCATTTTCATTGATGAAATTCATCGTCTTAGTAAAACCCAACAAGAAATGCTTTTAATCCCTATGGAAAATTATCGTCTTATTTTAATCGGTGCAAGCACGGAAAATCCTTATTTTGTCCTAAGTCAAGGCATAAGAAGTCGTAGTATGCTTTTTCATTTTAAAGCTTTAGGCGTGGAGGAATTAGAGCTTTTGTTAAAAAAAGTGCAAAAAAACCTTAATTTTACGCTTGATGATGATGCTAAGGACTTTTTGCTTAAAAGTGGCGATGCAAGATCTATGCTTAATTTAATCGAATTTGTGCTTGTTTTAGAGCAAAAGCACATTAATCTTAAAAATCTTAAAAAACTTAGAAACACCACAAATAGCGAAGGAGTAAGCTCTAAAGATACGCACTATCTTTTAGCAAGTGCTTTGATAAAAAGCCTTAGAGGCAGCGATGTCGATGCGGCACTTTACTATCTTGCAAGGCTTATTGATGGGGGAGAGAGTGCAGATTTTATCGCGAGGCGTTTAGTGATATTTGCCAGTGAAGATATAGGAAATGCCGATAGTAAGGCTCTTATCTTAGCAACTTCGACACTTGAAGCGGTTAAAAATATAGGCTATCCAGAAGCTAGAATTATTTTAGCACAATGCGTCATTTATCTAGCTAGTGCTATGAAGTCAAATTCCAGCTATAAAGCCATTAATGAGGCATTGCATTTCGTAAGAAATAATCCACCTCTACCAATCCCAGCTTACTTAAACAATAACGCTCCACAAAGCAAGGATTATCTTTATCCACACGACTTTGGAGGATATGTCGAGCAAAAATACCTCAGCCAAGCCCTTAAATTCTACTATTCTAAAGGCATAGGCGAGGAAAAAATTTTATTAGAAAATTTACGAAAATTAAAATCTAACTAGAACAAGCGCTTTTGCCGTTCATCACAGGCTGAATCGCCGCATTATCACTACTGCCATTTTTTTGGATAAAATCCCAAAGCTTTTGTGCCGCCTCAGCGTAGCGTTTCGCACTCACACTTTCACTTTGATAAAAGCTCACAGGCTTACCCTCATCACCACCCTCTCTTACAAGTATTTCAAGAGGAATTTGTGCTAAAAGCTCACAGTGATAAAGCTCTGCCATAGCTTTAGCATTACCCTTGCCAAAAATTTCATACTCTTTGCCATTATCAGGACATAAAAAGCCACTCATATTTTCTATCACTCCAGCTATGGGAATATGAAGCTTTTGAAACATATCTAAAGCTCTCTTGCTATCATCTAAAGAAACAATTTGCGGAGTAGAAACGCACACACCAGCGTTAATAGGAATACTCTGTGCGGAGGTAATTTGCGCATCGCCCGTTCCAGGAGGCATATCTAAAAATAGCACATCAAGCTCAGGCCACAAAACATCGCTTAAAAGCTGCTCCACCGCTTTCATTATCATCGCTCCACGCCACATAAGCCCTTGCCCCTCTTCTATCAAAACGCCCATACTCATCATATAAATTCCGTGTGTTAAAATAGGTCTTAATTTCGCTCCCACGACTTCAGGTTGAGTGCCGACTTCCCCTAGCATTCTTGGGATATTAGGTCCATAAATATCCGCATCGACTATACCCACCTTTAAGCCCATTTTCGCTATAGAAATAGCCAAATTCAAAGCGGTCGTGCTTTTACCCACGCCTCCCTTACCACTTGAAACCATAACGAAATTTTTAACCTGTGGAGCGACATTTTTCCCACTTTTTGAATTGCTTTTCTCTTCTTCGATTTGTGGTTGTAAAATTTCTAGCTTAATGTCCTTTAAATTAAGATCTTTTAAGACTTCATCAATATCCCTTCTCAAAGTATCCGCTATGCTAGGATTTGCCGCGACTATCTCAAGCTTTATGTAAGCTTTTTCATCGTCTGCTCTGATTTCTTTGACAAAGCCATAACTCATAATATCCTTTTCAAAATTAGGATATTTCACTCTAGCTAGTCTTTCTTTAATCTTTTCTATCATCATTTCTCCTTATGCTTAATAAAATAAATTTTACTCTTAAAAAGTTAAAAATTAGCTTCTTAAAGTGTATAATATAGTAACATAAGAATTTGCAAGGAGTAAAAGTGTCAAATATAAGCTTAATTATGCTCGCAGCTGGAGATTCTACACGCTTTAATATGGGCGTAAAAAAACAATTTATCCGCCTAGGCGATGACCCCCTTTGGCTTTTTGCGACAAAAAATTTAAGCTCTTTTTATTCTTTTAAAAAGATAATTGTTACATCTAGTAACATTTCTTATATGAAAAAATTTGCAAAAAATTACGAATTTGTGCAAGGCGGAGCAAGCAGAATGCAGTCTTTAAAAAACGCTCTTGATTTAGTTGAAAGTGAATTTGTAATGGTAAGTGATGTGGCAAGAGTTTTAATCTCAAAAAATTTATTCAACCGCCTTTTAGAAAATATCCATAATGCAGACTGTATCACACCCACCTTAAAAGTTTGTGATACCGCACTTTATGAAAATGAACAAAGTTTGCAAAGGGAGAAAATCAAGCTCATACAAACCCCACAACTCTCCCGCACCGCCCTACTTAAAAAAGCTCTTCAAACAGGACAAGAATTCACAGATGATAGCACGGCTATCGCTGCTGTGGGAGGTAAAATTTGGTTTGTAAGTGGCGAAGAAAATGCGCGTAAAATCACCTTTAAAGAAGACCTTAAAAAGCTTAAGCTTCCTGTTCCTAGCAAGGATATTTTCACCGGAAATGGCTTTGATGTGCATGAATTTGGAGAAAAACGCGCTTTGCTTTTAGGAGGGGTTGAAATCCACCCTACAATGGGATTAAAAGCCCATAGCGATGGCGATGTCTTAGCACACGCTCTTAGCGATGCACTTTTGGGTGCTTCCTCGCTTGGAGATATAGGAGAGCTTTTTCCAGATACAGATTTAAAGTATAAAAATGCCGATTCTATGAAACTTTTAGCCCAAATTTACACGCAAATAAGGCAATACGGCTTCACTTGTGTTAATATCGACATCACAATCCTAGCACAAAAACCTAAAATTGGCGATTTTAAAAAAGAAATAGCCAAAAATATCGCCCAAATTTTAGACCTTGATGAATTTAGAGTCAATGTCAAAGCCACCACCACAGAAAAGCTAGGATTTATAGGAAGAAGTGAGGGTATAGCCGTGCAAGCAAGTGTGAATTTAAAATATTTTGATTGGACTAAATAATGCGAGTTTTAATTATAGAAAATGAACTTTACTTAGCACAAAGTATAGCGATGAGGCTAAGTGATTTGGGATATAGTTGCGAAATTTTTAATTCTTATGATGAATTAATAGGGCAAAAAAACTATGAAATTGTTTTAATCTCCTCTAACACGCCAAATTTCTTAAAAGCTGTGGAAAAATTTAAAAACAACATCGTCATTTTGCTTATTTCTTACATTAGCACAGACACCGTTTCCACACCTTTAAAAATGGGGGCGAGCGATTATATACAAAAGCCTTTTATGATGGAAGAATTGTTAAGAAAAATCAAACATCATCAAGATTTTAGACATCTTTTATTGCTTAATTCTACTTATCAAAACTATATCAAATCGCGTCTTAGTGCGGTAAAATTACCACATTTTTCATATAAAAAACTCAAACTCCCTCTTATCTTACAAACCAACAAGCAAAATTACGCAGATGCTTTCGCCTTTTCCTATATGAACGAGTGTAATGTAGAACTTTGTTATGTCGATTTATCTGTGCCAAATTCTGTGGATAAGGTGATGAAGCTTGATTTAGAAAATAAAGTGCTTTTTTTAAGCCATTTTCAAATTTTAAAACATAATGAAAAAGAAAAACTTTTAGAATTTGTCAAAAATAAAGCTATTATTATCCATACACACAAAATTTGCGAACTTAATTTCGAAGAGCTTGGATTTCATTGTATCGATTTTAATCATAATGAAAAGGATATTAATAATAATGAAATTTTAACCATAGATGAATATATCAAGCACATTATTTTAAGCTATCAAAATGTTTTCGCAGACACAGAACTCTCCAAAAAACTTGGAATTTCACGCAAATCCTTATGGGAAAAAAGGAAAAAATATGAAATCAGTAAGAAAAAATAAAAGCATTAAGATTAATTCTAGTGAATTTGGCATACTTTCACTCATTAAGGAGGGATTACTAGGCTCTTGCTCACGCTTGATGAGTGAAAAAGAAAGTAAGCAAATTTTAAAAACGGGCAAATTTAAAAATGAAAGTTTCCCATACCCCTTAAGCTTCGCTCCAAGCGATTGTAGTATTTTGAAAGATTTAAAGCCTAAGGATTTGCTAGAGCTTGAATTAAACGGCGAAATTGTAGGGCATATTATTTATCAAGATAAATTCAAAGATGATAAAAATTTTATCAATATTTTTAATCCAAACATCTGCCCACTTAATAATGAAAATAGTTTTTACATCTATGGAGAAATAGAACTCTACCGCAATGAACTCTCCTTTTATAAACAAGAATTTAATCGCATTAAAAACGCACGAAACGCACAAAAAATCACCGCAATTGTTTCAAGCTTTGACCCACTTCATAGAGCACATGAAAGAATTTTTCGCTGGACCATTGATAAGGCTGATTTGGTAGTAGTTTTTCTCATCGAGTCCTATGAAGCAAATGGCTTTGAATTTGAGCTTAAAGAAAAATATTTACAAACTTTTATTCAAAATTATCTGCCAAAAGAATGCATTTTTGTCTTTCCGCTTAAAAATATTAATATTTTTCACGCACACTTAAATCCCGGGCTTGAAAGCATTATCGCAAAAAGTCTTGGCTGCACTAAGCTTGTCGTAGGGCAAAATCATAGCGGTTTGGGTATGTTTTACGATGCTAATCAACCCAAAAGCATTCTTGATGAATTTTCTAAAGATTATGGTATAGAAACGATTATTTTACCGGAATTTGTTTTTTGCGATCAATGCAAAATGATCGTCTCAACACGCTCTTGTCCGCACGGCACACATCATCATTTGCACTATAATGCCAATTCTTTAAAAGATTTACTAAGAGCTGGTATAATCCCTCCTGCTGTTTTTATGCGTAAGGAAATTTCAAGTCTTATCTTAAGCGCACTTTTTCCACAACGCCTTAAAAATTTGCAGCAACTTTACCAAAATCTCTTCCCAACAGATGGGATTTTAGAAGATAAAAGCGATGAGGAATTTTACCAAAAACTTTTAGAAGTTCATCAAATGACTTATATGGTGTGAAATGCAAAGATTTTATTTAACCTTTTTTTATTCAGGAAGTGTGAAAAAAGCACCGGGGACCTTTGGCACTTTAGCGGCGATGATTCCTGCCTTTTTTGTGCTTAGATATTTAGGAGAACAAACGCTTTTTTTACTTTCCATTTTGATTTTCATCGCTTCAATACGCGTGATTGATGATTATGAAAAAAAGACACAAAAACACGATGATAAACACATCGTCATTGACGAAGTGGCGGGAGTTTTTTTAGCTTGTGCTATTGCGGCAAGTGCAGAAAATTCACTTTTAAATTTCGTCTTAGCCTTTATCTTTTTTCGTTTTTTTGACATCACTAAGCCATCTATCATCGGCAAAATAGACAAAAAGGTCAAGGGTGGCTTAGGCGTAATGCTTGATGATATGTTAGCAGGGCTTTTTGCTGGGCTTTTATGTGCAGTGATTTACGGCTTTTTGCTTAAATTTAATCTAGTCGCTTGGGATATTTCTTTGAAAGCTTTGTTTTAATTTTTACTTAAATTAAGTCTATTTTAATATTGTTTTTATATAATTTAGCTTTTAATTTTTAAGATAAGGAAATTTTATGGCAAATCACAAATCCGCCGAAAAAAGAGCAAGACAAACCATCAAAAAAACAGAAAGAAATAGATTTTATAGAACTAGACTTAAGAACATCACAAAAGCCGTTAGAGAAGCTGCTGCAAATAATGACAAAAACGCAGCTAACGAAGCTTTTAAAATCGCAAATAAAAGCATCCACGCTATGGTAAGTCGTGGCTTTCTTAAAAAACAAACTGCCGCACGCCGCGTGAGCAGACTTGCCCTTTTAATCAACAAAATCGCCTAAATGTTAGCGGAAAAATTACAACCCTTTCTCAAACGCTATGAAGAATTAAACACTCTTCTTAGCGATACAAAAATTATTAATGATATAGAAAAAATGACCTCTCTTTCCAAAGAGCAAAAAAATTTAGAACCCATAGTCTTAAAAACAAAAGATTATTTTAATACGCTCACTCAAATTGAAGATAATAAAGCCCTTTTAAATGACCCAGAATTTAGCGAACTTGCTAAAGAAGAATTGAAAAATTTAGAAGAAGAAAAAATCAATTTTGAAGAAGAAATTAAAATCTTACTTCTACCTAAAGATCCAAACGATGAAAAAAATATCTTCCTTGAAATTCGTGCAGGGACGGGAGGGGACGAGGCATCCTTGTTTGTGGGAGATTTAGTCAAAGCTTACGCAAGATATGCGGATTTAAGAGGCTATAAGATTGAAATTGTTAGCTCAAGTGAGGGTAGTGCGGGAGGCTTTAAGGAACTTATTATGCTTGTTAAAGGCACAGAAGCTTACTCAAGGCTCAAATTTGAAAGTGGCACACACAGAGTGCAAAGAATCCCTCAAACAGAATCTCAAGGCAGAATTCACACCTCAGCCATTACAGTCGCCATTATGCCAGAGGTCGATGATATAGAAATTCAAATCAATCCAAACGACCTTAAAATCGATGTTATGCGCTCTTCAGGACACGGGGGACAAAGTGTTAATACCACAGATTCAGCCGTTCGTATCACTCACATACCAAGTGGCTTAGTTGTCGTCAATCAAGACGGCAAATCTCAACATAAAAATAAAGAAAGTGCAATGAAAATCCTAAAAGCGAGACTTTATGAAATGCAAGAAAGTGAAAGATTAGCCAAAGAAAGCGAGGCACGCAAGTCTCAAGTGGGAAGTGGCGATAGGAGCGAACGCATACGCACTTATAATTTCCCACAAAACCGCATTAGCGACCATCGCATTAATCTTACGCTTTATAGACTTGATGCCATTATGGAGGGAGGGCTTTTTGACGAGCTTATCGAGCCTTTAATCGCTCATCATCAAAGTGAAGCTTTGAAAGAGCAGAAATTATAAGCACTTTAAAAAATTGCATTTTACATACAGAAAAAGACTTTGTAGCATTAGATAAAATTAAGCCTTTAAAGATATAAAGGCTTAAAGTTCAGCAATCTTATCGCTTGTTCCTGTTTGTCTAATGGCATTAATAATTTGTTCTATAACCTAGAGTTTGAAAAAATTCATTTATTATCTCTATGTTTAGAATACTTTTTAATTTCTTCGTCTGTAAGTTTTTCATTTTGAAAATTTTGAAGTGATTTTGAGTATCGTGCCTTGTAAGCATTTGCACATTCTGTATCATTTTCTGCAGAATTAGCGTTTTTATCGCATTCTTTGATTTTAGCTTCCAATTCTTTAGCATTTTTTGGATCTTCATAATATTGCACACTCTTTGGCTTTGAACAAGCAGAGAATAAAATAGCAACAATTGCACTAAGCAAACCTAATTTGATAACATTTTTCATTGTGTCTCCTTATGTATTAAAATATTTGTTATCATATAAGAAACATAAAGCAAAATATTTTTACATTACACATTTTATCTCGCCTTTAAAAGCCTTTTTTTGTAATAAAGTTACACACAAAGCACTTAAATTTACATACAATGCTAGAAATTATTTAAAAGGTTAGCATTATGCAAAGACGCAAATTTTTAAAATCCTTAGCATTAAGCCCCGTTTTAGTCGCAGGTGCAAATTTAGACTTTAGTAAGATTAAAGGCAGGGCTAGCATTATAGACCTAGACCGCTGCGATGGCTGCACTGGCTTTGATATGCCAAAATGTGTAAGTGCGTGTAAGGAGAAAAATGCGGCGCGTTTTCCTAAGCCTGTGGAAGAAATTCCTAATTATTTTCCGCGTAAAATCAATGAGGATTATTCACAAAAACAAAACGACATTTCCCGTTTAAGTCCTTATAACTGGACCTTTGTGGAGGTGGATTCTAAAAAAATTTTTATTCCGCGTCGTTGTATGCACTGCGATGATCCTACTTGTCAAAAAATTTGCCCTTTTGGAGTGATTTCTAAGGATAAAAATAACGCCGTTAATATCGATGAACATTTTTGCTTTGGTGGGGCAAAGTGCCGTGATGTCTGTCCTTGGGGGATTCCTCAAAGACAAGCTGGGGTTGGAATTTATCTTAAAATCGCTCCAAAATTAGCTGGTGGGGGTGCTATGTTTAAATGTGATATGTGTGCGGACTTACTCGCAGAAGGCAAAAAACCAGCTTGTGAAACACAATGCCCAAAAAATGCCATAATTTTTGACGACAAGGCTAAAATTTTAATCTTGTCGAAAAGGCTAAAAAGCAGGGAAAATTCATCTATGGCGATACGCAAAATGGCGGAACGAGCACTTTTTACATTTCTTCTGTGGATTTTACCAAAATCGATGAAGCCATCGCTAAAAAATATGAAAATACCGGGCACCGCATATGAAAGTTAAGGTGGATAATTTCATCAATGAAGACTCCACTCTCATCAAAGGCGTTTTAACCGCACCTCTTGTAGGCGTAGTAGCTGGGGCTATCGCTGTGGCAAAAGCTAGAAAAATAAAAAAGGAAGAGTTATGAAAAAAATTAAAAAAATGATATTGAGTCAAAGTCTGCAAAATCGTATCGTGCATTGGGGTGTGGCGGTAAGCACTTTTATGCTAATTGCTAGCGGTATGTTTCAAATGCCCGTTTCAAAAAGATACATGATTAACGAATTGCCCCTAATGGCGTGGAGTGGGGACTATCATATCAGTCTTATAATGCACTATGTAGGGGCTTTTAGCCTCATTTTTTTCGTGGCGTTTCATTTATTTTTCCACATAGCTAGAGCGGAATTTGACATCTTTCCTAAAAAAGGCGATGGAGTAAAAAGTCTTAAAATTATCAAAGTTATGCTTTTTGGAGGGGTTGAGCCAAAGAGTGAGAAATATTTACCCGAGCAAAGATTGGCTTATTTTTCATCGGGCTTGTTTTGCTTCTTTTAATTATCACAGGACTCATTAAAACGGCTAAAAATTTAGCGGGGTGGAATTTAAGCGAGGGGCTTTATTTTTGGAGCGCACAGCTACATAATCTTGGTATGATTTTAATTATTTTAGGCATTATAGGGCATTTAGCAGCTTTTATCTTTAAAGCAAATCGCCCTCTTTTAGGGGCTATGTTTAGTGGCAAGGTCGATGCTAACTATATTAAGGAAAGACATAGTTTATGGGAAGAAGGCGTTAAAATGGCAGATAAGGAGTAAAAATGCAAGAAAATATCGAAAAAATTTCAAAACTTGCAAATTTTCCCATAGTTTTATTTGCTTCGGTTATGGGGATTGGAGGGCTTTCTCTTGCGTTTAAAAAAGCTAGTGTGGCTTTTAATCATCAAGCTTTTTTAGCGCGGTCTGCCTTTATTTTTGCGATTTTAGCATTGATTGTTTTTGCGCTTTTATTTGTGTGTTATGGTGCGAAAATACTCTATCATTTTAAGGCTTTTAAAGAGGATTTCACACATCACAAGTTAAGATTAATTTTCTCTCAAGTGTGCCTATAAGTATGCTTATTATTACAGCGTTTTGGAGTGATTTTATCTCTAAAGAAAGTGGATTTTGGTGGGGAATTTTAGGAAGTTTTTATGTGGCGAGTGCTTTACAGCTTATTTTAAGCTTATATGTGATGAGTTTTTGGTTTAAAGAAAGTATGAAAACTCCTGCGTGGTTTATCCCCATTGTTGGAAATTTAATAGTCCCACTTAGTGGTGCTTTCATCAATGCACCAAAAGATATGCTACTTTTTTTCTTTTCCATAGGGTGCTTTTTTGGATTATTTTAAGTGCGATGATTATGCAAAGGCTTATTTTTGAGCAAAGTTTGGAGACTAAATTTATCCCTACGCTTTTTATTTTCATCGCTCCGCCTAGCATTTTTGTGCTAGATTTTCATAGTCTTTTTCAAACACATAGCATTTTAAGCTTAATGGTGTATTTTATAGCTTTATTTTTCGTGCTTTTAGCATAGCAAGTTTTGATTTATTTATCACTTATAAATTTAAGTATTTTTATGGATTTTTAGGGGTTTTAGCACTCATTTTAGCACTTTTTGCAGTCTTTTTCATCTCTTATAAAACCTTAAGAAATGGGATGATTTTTAAGGAGCATTAAAAATTATCAAATTTTATGATAGTTTAAAAAGCTATGTTAAATTTATTTATAAATTTAAAGGCTAAAAATGATAGATAAGCAATTTTTTATTTCTTCTTGTGATGATGTAGAACTTGGTATTAAAAGAAATTCCAAGCTTGAATACCGCCTAAGCTCCCCACAAAATCCTAAGGCAATCTTTTTCATCATCGGTGGTTTTGGAACAAATACCGATTTGAGAATGATGGATTTTACTAGAAAACAAATCGCTTCTAAATTTGGCGTGGTGGCTGTAAATGTGCTGTATCATTGCTTTTGTTGTCGCGTGAATAACTTAGAGCAACAATATAGCGCTCAAATCGCTATACTTGAAGAGGATAAAGCAAATTTAATCAAGCTTTGTCAAGATGTAGGCTTACCCTATGCAAATTTAACAAGTACAGAAGCTTTAAAATTTATAGAAGAATCCATACAGAAAGAAAAGAAAAAGGGAAATTTAGCTAAAGATTTTAGAATCAACACCCTCACCTACACCCTCCTCCCACCTAATGAAGAATATCAAAATTACGGCATTATGGCAGCACTTGATCATATCAATGTTTTAAAAGATCTCAAAACTCACGGGGGGGGGGGGGTAACTTACCCGTCATTTATGGGGGCGGATGTTATGGAGGCTATTTAGCACACTTAATCGCCAAAATCGCCCCTCATCACACCAACGCTGTCATTGATATAGCCTGCGCACCTCTGCCCTTTTTTGAGATGTTTATGGGTAGGACTTTAGGGCATGGGGAATTTTTTATAAACACAGATGATTTTTCATCACATTGCTTTACCAAAACTTTTTGGAATGAGAATAATTTCACAAAGGCACATTATAAAATACGCTCTTTGCTAACTCCGTCCCATTTACAAATTCAAAAAACACATTGCGGGCATATTCATTATGTGAGTTATCATAGTAGTGAAGATGAGTTTGAAACCGCAAAAGATAAAAAACTTTTATATGAAATTTATGAAAAAATGGGCTTTAAGGCAAAGCTACATCTAGCTAAAAAAGAGGACATCGACCATAAAATCATAAGAGATTTAACTCACGGAGGCATTTCAAATCACCGCGTTTTCTTAAAAGAACTCCCCTTTCTCTTAAAAGAATTTGAAGGAGGCAAATTTCCTCTTCAAAACGCCTCTATAAGCTATCCTTGTGAGGATAAAATTTTCACCTTTAAAGATGAGGGTGAGGCTTATTGTTTGCGTCTTGATTAGCTTTTATAAATTGCTTTAAGATGCTCTAAATTCGCACTCGCATTTAAAAGCAAAGCATCAGCTATCACAAGCCTAACCATAGCATTAGCAACCACACTTCCTCTCACACCCACGCAAGGGTCGTGCCTACCACTTAGCTCACACAAGACATTTTCGCCGTCTTCATTTATCGTTTTTTGAGCTAGAAAAATGGACGGCGTAGGTTTAAAATAGCTCTTAAGCTCGATTAAATCGCCATTTGAAATGCCACCTAAAATCCCTCCGCTATGATTGCTTAAAAATTTGCCATTTTGCATAAAGTCGTTATTTTGCGAGCCTCTTTTTTGGCTTGAGCTTATACCAGAGCCTATTTCTACGGCTTTTACAGCATTTATCCCCATTAAAGCGTGAGCGAGTTTAGAATCAAGCTTATCATAAAGCACCTCCCCAAGCCCCGCCCTCACTCCGCTAACCTTAGTAAAAACAGCCGCTCCAACGCTATCTTTTGCCTTTTTTGCTTCTAAAATTTCTTGCTTAAAATTTTCCTCTAAATCCTTATCAAGGCAAAAAATTTCACTTTTATTTGCAAATTCAAAGTCAAATTCATTATTTTTAAGGGTCGAAACGCACCTGCCCACACCAAAAACTCCGCTTAAAACCTCGATATTAAATTCCCTCAAAAGCATAGCAGCCACCGCTCCAGCTGCCACTCTAGCTACGCTTTCTCTAGCACTTGAACGCCCTCCTCCCCTATAATCTCTTATGCCATATTTTTGAAAATAGCTAAAATCCGCGTGCGAGGGGCGAAAAAGGCTTTTAAGCTCACTATAATCTTTTGAGCGCGTGTTTTCATTACGAAAAAGCATAGCTATGGGCTGTCCTGTGGTAAAACCCTCAAAAACTCCGCTTAAAATTTCTGCTTCATCACTTTCTTTTCTAGGCGTGGCAAATTTGCTTCCACCCTTTCTTTTATCAAGCTCCTTTTGTAAAAATTCCTCGTCAAATTTCACATTAGAGGGCATACCATCAATCACCACGCCTATGGCTTTTCCGTGTGATTCTCCAAAACTTGTCATTTTTAATCTTGTCCCAAAAGTATTCATAACGCTCCTAATTTTTCTAAGGTCAATTTAGCCGCCATTTGCTGGGCTTCTTTTTTACTACTTGCTATGGCTCTTGCCATTTCTTTGCCTTCCAAATTTAAGGCGATTTCAAAACTTTTTTGATGGTCAGGTCCAAAGGCTCTTAGCGTTTCATATTCGGGTGTTAAGCCCATTTTAGCTTGTGTGATTTCTTGAAGTTTTGTTTTATAGTCCTTAAATAGGCTCTTTGCGTCAATGTTAGGGAAATTCTCCTCTATAAGCCTTAGTGCGATTTCTTTAGCCTTTATAAAACCAGCTTCTAAATGTAAAGCACCAATTAGAGCTTCAAAGGCATCTGAGAGTATGGATGGCTTGGTTTTGCCGCCGTTATTTTGCTCGGCTATACTCATAAAGATAAAAGCACCTAGATTAAGAGAAGTGGCGATTTTAGCAAAGGATTTTTCATTGACAAGGGCGGCTCTAAGCTTGGATAAATCGCCTTCTGCTTCATTTTTAAATTTATGAAATAAAAATTCGCCCACAACTAAATCAAGCACCGCATCACCTAAAAACTCTAGCCTTTCATTATTGTAATTTTTCTTTGCGCTTTTGTGTGTTAGAGCACAGATAAGAAGATTTTTATCTTTAAATTTGTAATTTAGCTTTGCTTCTAAGCGTTCGAGTTTAGCCATTGTGCTTCCTTATGTTCTCTTTGTAGCTTAAGTGCTGCTTCTCTTGCTAGAGTGTCGCAACGCTCATTTTCCTTATGTCCGTTATGTGCTTTAATCCAAAAAGCCTTGATTTTATGCTCTTTTGAGACGCATAAATACTCACGCCATAAATCGGCATTTTTCCTACCTTTGAAATTTTTCTTGACCCAGCCCTCAAGCCACTCATTAATGCTTTGCACCATTAAATTTGAGTCTGTGTAAAGATACACTTCACAAGGCTCTTTAAGTATCTCTAAAGCCTTAATGATAGCCTTTAGCTCCATTTTATTATTGGTCGTGTTTTCCTCTGCGCCGACACCCACTTTTTCGTGTTCTTTATAACGCACGATATAAGCATAACCCCCAAAGCCCGGGTTATTTAAGCAAGAGCCATCTGTATAAATTTCAACGCGTTTCATCGTTTTTAACCTCATATAAAATTTTACAACGATTAAATTCATAGCACACAGGACAATGATAGAAAAAAAGCGGCATAATGTTTTTACACTCCAAACACATATAAGAAAATTCAAGTCTCGCTTTAAAATGATTTTGCTTTAAAATGTGATACATCTTAAAATGTGAATTTTTAAAAGAAAAGCCCTCTTTTTTCTCCACTAAATCAAGCATATAAAAAAACTCATAATATTCCTCATCGTCCAAATTAATAGGCTCTTTACTCTTATAAAGCAAATCGCAAATTTGCACTAAATTTTGCTTTTTAAAAATGCCATATTTTTCAAACAAGTAGCGTTTTAAAGCAGAACTTTCATCAAGCTTTAAAATTTTTTCTTTAGCGTTTTCTTTATTTTCAAGTGCTAAAGCTTTGATAAATTCAGCTTCCTCCTTAATGTCCTCGCCAAGTTCAAACAAACACTCCAAAAGCTCTAAATTTTCTTTATATTTTTTAAGCTTAAGATAGCTTATTTTAAGCAGTTTTAAGGCTTCTTTATTACGAGGGCGAATTTTAAGGGCATTTAAAAGCACTTCGGTGCATTTTTCTAAAAACCCTGCCTTAAAATAGACCTTCGCTAAAGCTAAAAAAGCCTCCTCTTGCTCGTTTTTATCCTTTGTTTTTTCCAAAGCGATTAAATAAATTCCACTTGCCTTTTCAAATTCGCCACTCTTAGTAAAAATTTCAGCCAAAAAGCTAAGATTTGAAAAGCTTAAATTCTCACTTCTTAAAAGCTCTTTATGGGCGTTTTCAAGCTCAAATTTTTTAATAAATTTTTCTAGTTTTTGCTCCTCATCTTTGTCTGCAAAAATCCTCCACGCATAATGTGCCAAAGCCGCGACTAAAATAAGCAGAGTAAGAAAAATCAGCCCCACTATGGGGTCTCTGTATTCCACAAAGAAAAAATCCATAAAATATCCGCAAAATGAAATTAACAAATTATAGCCAAAACTTTGTATAATTTTCATTATGATAGCAAAAGATAGCATAGAACTTTTAAGCCAAAGAGCAGACATTTTAAGCATTATTTCTCATTTTGTCCAGGTGCGTAGGAGTGGGGCTTCTTATGTATGCGTTTGCCCCTTTCACGATGATAGAAATCCGTCCCTACACATCAATACCCAAAAAAATTTTTACCATTGCTTTGGCTGTGGGGCTGGAGGCGATGTTTTTAAATTTGTAATGGACTTTGAAAGAGTGAATTTCGCTGAAGCGGTAGAAAAAGTGGCACATTTAAGTAATTTCACCCTCACCTACACCAAAGAAAAAGAGGAAAATAAAAAAGAAATTAAGCACATTTTGCCCCTTTTAAACGCCTTTTATAAGCAAAATTTAGCTAAACATAAAGAGGTTTTAGACTATCTTTATCAAAGAAAATTAAGCGATGAGGACATTAAAAAATTTGAACTTGGCTATGCAGTGGGAAATGAAGAAAGCTTAAGGCTACTTAAAAACGAGCAAATTTCAAACGAGGACGCCTTTTATGTGGGGGCGATTAAAAAAGATGAAAGAGGAGGATTTTATGCGAGTTTTATCCATAGAATCACCTTTCCCATTTATGATTACAAAGGCTTATTAGTAGGCTTTGGGGGTAGGACTTTAAACGCAAATAACGCCGCTAAATATGTCAATTCTCCCCAAAGTGTGCTTTTTGACAAAGCACGCATTTTTTACGCCTTTCATCTTGCTAAGGATAGCATAGCAAAGCAAAAAGAGATGATTATTTGCGAGGGTTATATGGACGCCATTGCCTTTCATAAAGCAGGTTTTACTAACGCTGTGGCAGTGCTTGGCACAGCTTTAACAGAACATCATCTCCCCCTTATCCGCCGTTATGAAGCAAAGGTTTTGCTTTGTTTTGATAATGACGAGGCAGGACGCAAGGCGGCATTTCGTTCGGCTTTTTTACTTAGTGTTAATAAGATTGATGGCAAAGTCGTCTTGCTTGAGGGCGGAAAGGATCCTGCCGAGCTTGTGGCAAATGATGAGGCTAAAAAGCTTCACGCCCTTTTAGAAAGAGCTATGGAGCTTGGAGAGTTTTACATAAGAGAGCTTTTAAGGGGTAGCATAAATTCCGCCCTTGATAAACAAAAAGCCTTAGAATCCGTGCAAAAATACACCTTTTTGCTTGAACCTTTAGTGGCAAATTCTTATACTAATTTAGTCTCAAAACTTCTAGGCGTAGAAAAAAATCTCATCGTTTTAAGCAAAAATGCCAGCCACCCCCCTAAAATCCCTCTTTTAGAAACGCAAAAAAGCAAGGTGCATTTAGGCGAATTAGAGCTTTTAAGCTTTCTTAGAGCTTCAAGTGAAGCTAGGGCTTTATTTTTAACGATGAGTGATAAGGCTTGTTTTAAGCATAAGGAACTTTGCGAAAAAGTTTTGGCAGGTTGTGGGCTTGAGGATAGCGACATTAGAGAACTTGAGCTTCGAAATTTAGGCACTATCACTCATCTTAATGATTTCTTATGCCTACTTTGTAAAATCAATCTTGCCTTTTTTAACGCCCTTGCTATCACAAAGCCTCATCTAGGGCTTAAAAAACAGCTTTTAAGCCTTTTAGATAAAAACGCCGAAAAGCTTAAAAAACAGCTTGATGAAAACGCCCTTTTTGAATTTTACAAAGAAGCCTTAAGTTTTATCAAAAGCGAAAGAGATACACAAATTTTAGAAACACGCCTTAAAACTTGGCATCAAATTTTCTCTCAAAAAAATATAAGCCCCCTAGATCTTGGTTTAGAAAGCTCGCCTTTTTAGACAAGCTTATCTACAAGAGGGCTTTCTCCACGCGCAATTTGTGCTTTTAAATCCTTTGTGAAGCTTTGCTCTAATTGAAATTCTTTGAATTTCTGCGGATGTGAGCTTTCAAGCTTTGCTTTTTCCTCCGCACTAAGTGAGGCAAAGCCCTCTTCTAAAGCCTTTTCTAAAGGCGTTCTCTTAAGCTCCTCTTCTTTTTTATCTTTGACTTCTATTTTTTCACTATCTTGCATAGTGTTAGCATTAGCTCCGCCACCACTTGCCTCCTTTAAGCCTCTTAAAATTTCGCTCAAATTTTCTTTTTTGACATCAAGCTCACTTACCTTTCCGTCTTGATTAATGTCCTTTTCTAAAGCGAAATTTAATTTCTCCTCCAAATTTGCACCACTAGCTAAACTATCCCCCTTACTCAAGGCTAGATTTTGTAAGCTCTCAAGTGTCGTTCTTTTATGAAAGCTTAAAGAAGTGAAATTGGTCTCATTTTGAAGAAGAGAATTTGCGTCAAAAAGCGTATCGCTCACCTTTTCAAACCACTCCGCCACAAAGGCATTTGCCTCACCATTAAGCCTGATAGAGCCGTCCTCTCTAGCGATATAATTTGTATAAGAGCTAAAATGATTTTGCAAATTTTGATAATTTTCCTCATTAATTCTCACCGCCATTAATTCGCCCTTTTTGTTTTCAAACACCACCTTAAAGCCCGAATTTGTGTTTGAGATGTCATCGACTTTAACTTTATCTTGCTCTTCTTGCTTAAGTTCTAAAATTTCCTTACGACTCGCGATATTTTGCGAATTTGGTAAAGTTGCATTTAAAGTATTGATTGTATTCATTATCACTCCTTATGCTACAATTACACTTTTTTATATCGGCAAAAAATCATTTTTATTTATATCATTTTAAAGGAAAATTATGAAAGCATTAGCACTTTTTAGCGGAGGTTTGGATAGTTTATTAGCGATGAAGCTCATTACTTCACAAGGCATAGCGGTCAAGGCTTTAAATATCAACATAGGCTTTGGCTCAAGAAGCGATAAAAGCGAGGAGATGAGACGCCGTGCCGCCTTAGTAGGAGCGGAATTTGAAATGATTGATGTAAGGAATTCTTATCTTAAAGAAGTGCTTTTTAGCCCACAATATGGCTACGGAAAGCACTTTAACCCCTGCATAGACTGCCACGCCTTTATGTTTAAAACAGCCCTTGCTATGCTTAAAGACGAGGGGGCGAGTTTTATCATCACAGGCGAGGTTTTAGGACAACGCCCTATGAGTCAAAGAAATGATGCTATGGCGAAAGTTAAACGCCTAGCCGCTGATGAGGAGGATTTAATCTTGCGTCCTATGTGTGCGAAAAACCTGCCCGAAACCAAGCCCGAAAGAGAAGGCTGGGTCGATAGAGCAAAACTTGAGGGCATAAGTGGGCGTAGCCGAAAAAGACAGCTTGAAATGGCAGAGGAATTTGGCATAGATGACTTTGAAAGCCCGGGCGGTGGGTGCTTACTCACGCTAGAAAGTTTTGCGAAAAAAATTAAAGATTTTAAAGAATTTGATAGCAATATGGAGGTCAATGACGCCCAACTTTTAAAATACGGACGCCATTTAAGGCTTCCAAAAGGTGCAAAGATGATTGTGGGGCGTAACGAGCTTGAAAACGAGCTTTTAAGGACTTTGAAAACAAGCAAATATGAAGAAATTAAGCTATTTGATTTAATCGGCGCTTATTCCTTAGTCAGTAGTGATATTTGCGAGGAGGATTTAAATTTAGCACTTAAAATCGCCCTCACCTACACTAAAAATGACCCTCAAAACTCCTATAAACTAGGCTTTAAAGAGCAAGAATTTCAATGCCAAGCCTTTGAGGATAAAGCTTTGATTAATGCGTATTTTATCTCTTAATCCACCCTTAAGCCCTTTTTGAGTGTGAAAAGGGTGTCTAAAATTTGCACGATGTGTTCTTGTTCGCATAATGGCGGCAGGGGGATAAGAAAATTTTCTATATATTCATTTTTTATATTTAAAAGACTGCTTACCGTGCCACTCACGCAAGATTGAATATATTTTTCATAAAATCCACTTGCCACAATATAAAAAATATATTTTGCATTTTGCTCTTTTGCAATTCTTATAATGCGTAAAAATGCACCGATTTGCGTGTTTTTTAAATGTGCATTTGCAAATGCACATTTAGCTATATTACTTATATCATTTGTGCCTGTTATAACAATATCGCCTTGTTGTATGGATTTTTCTTCGTTGAGTAGTTTTTCTTTGACAATAACATCATTAGATAATAAATCTAAATTTTGCGTGTTTTTGTTGATATTTCCGCCTCTTAAAATCCTTATGCCTTCATCGCTTAAATCATCTTTGCTATAAGAAGTCCCGCTTACTATCTCACAAATATCCCCAAGTTTTACCCACGCCCAAGTGTTAGGGATTTCAAAGGGTGCTTCGCTAAGGTTTAACGGCGTGATTTCCTTGCATTTTGTAAGCTCTTTTTTTAGCATTTGAATTTGAGATTTAAAAAAAGCTTTTTTATCCTTGTCTTTTTCAAGCTTTAATTCTTTTTCACATTTTTTTAACTCTTTTTCTAACTCTTTGCGTTTTTCTTTTATGGCTTCGTTGTAAGTGCTGATTTCATTAAAGGCGGAGAGTGTAGAGGAGCTTCTGCGATAAAGTTTGCTTAAGCTGCCCTCTAGGGCAAGTTTAAGCAAACTCTTTTCAATTCTCTTTTCAATTCTCTTTAAATTCTCTTTAGTGATAGCAAAATCATTTGCGAGTGCAACGAGCAAATCGAGTTTTTTTACAATTTCTTGCTGTTCGCATAATGGCGGCAGGGGGATAAGAAAATTTTCTATATATTCATTTTTTATATTTAAAAGACTGCTTACCGTGCCACTCACGCAAGATTGAATATATTTTTCATAAAATCCACTTGCCACAATATAAAAAATATATTTTGCATTTTGCTCTTTTGCAATTCTTATAATGCGTAAAAATGCACCGATTTGCGTGTTTTTTAAATGTGCATTTGCAAATGCACATTTAGCTATATTACTTATATCATTTGTGCCTGTTATAACAATATCGCCTTGTTGTATGGATTTTTCTTCGTTGAGTAGTTTTTCTTTGACAATAACATCATTAGATAATAAATCTAAATTTTGCGTGTTTTTGTTGATATTTCCGCCTCTTAAAATCCTTATGCCTTCATCGCTTAAATCATCTTTGCTATAAGAAGTCCCGCTTACTATCTCACAAATATCCCCAAGTTTTACCCACGCCCAAGTGTTAGGGATTTCAAAGGGTGCTTCGCTAAGGTTTAACGGCGTGATTTCCTTGCATTTTGTAAGCTCTTTTTTTAGCATTTGAATTTGAGATTTAAAAAAAGCTTTTTTATCCTTGTCTTTTTCAAGCTTTAATTCTTTTTCACATTTTTTTAACTCTTTTTCTAA
>NZ_JANURX010000006.1:0-94689 GCF_030250085.1 Campylobacter felis | reverse complement strand
AAGCCGAGCGAAAGCTAGTTAATGAAAACTTTAAAGAAAGCGTTTTGACGCGTTTGCAAAATACAAATTCAAATATTACCATTTTAATGCAAAGATTAGGCTACGAGGATTTATGCGGATTTTTGCTTGATAAACGCAATTTTGAGGAAAATATCATAAACGAGTGGAAAATCCTTAAACTTGAAGCCTTAAATAAGGAAGCTAAGATTTATCAAATAGGAAGCTTTTCTTATGAAAGAAAGGCTAATGAACCACTTTTTGCTAAAAAGCACGACTTAGCACAGTTAAAAGAACTTGAATTACAAATGGGAATCGATGCCTTTACGACCCAATATCAACAAGAGCCTCAAGCAACAGAAGCGGGCTTTTTTGAAGCGGTGTATTTTAAAGAAATACCAAGCTATGAGCTAAATTTGCATAATGAATACATCTTTATCGATAATGCTTTAAGCGTGGAGAAAAATGCCGATAATAGAGCCGTTGTAGTGATAGGTGTGGATAAAAACGAGCAAATGGAGCGTTACATCGTAAAAGACTGCTTTTTTGGCGTTTGGGACGAGGAAAAGACTTTAAGCGTGATAATTGAGGCTTTAATCAAATATAAAAAAGCAAAATGCTACATAGAAAACGAGGGGGGAGGAATACTACTTACAAGGCTTTTAAATAAGGAAATCATAAAGGTCAATGAAAAGCTTAAAAGGCAAAATTTAGAAATAATAACAAATGAAATAATCCCTTATAATGCAAATAGAAAAATAAGCAAGGTGGAAAAAATCAAGGCGATGAAGCCTTATTATAATAGTGGTGCTTTGCTATTTTTAAACACGGCACAAGGCTTAGGACAGATAAAAAAAGAATTGCTAGGCTTTAATCCCGCAAAGCCTTTCAGAAAAGATGACTGCATAGACTGCATTGCTAGTGCGATGAGTTTAAGCGAAGTAAAAAGCCCTTATATTGATGAAAATAAAGAGTATGAAGAAAGTCCTATGCAAAAATTAAGAAAAAAAAGCTATTATGAAAGTAGGTGGAATATTTAACAAAATATGCTATAATTAAGCGTTTAGGCTAGAACTTCTGAGCTTATAAGCTAAAGGTTGAATAAGATAACTAGAATTATCGTTTTATGGTAGTCTTAGTTTGCCTTATTTTAGTGTTAAAAGCTAAAATAAGAGACTAAAAGTAAAACAAAAAATTTTACTTCACTCTACTTAGTTAAGCCTAACGCAATCTTTTTGTCTCTTTGTAGAGTGGGAGGCAATCTGTAAATTTTTAAAAATCCTTAAAAAATCTTAATTTTCTTAACCCTTTTTTTCTTTTGCACTTTTTTCTAAGATTTTAAAAAATGTTTTACTGCGTTATTAGGTCGCTTCGGCTTTAAAAGCTTTGTAATGACGGACGGCGTGGGTGGATTTGAGAGTTGTGGGCGTAACGCGTGGCTTTTGCGTTAGCAAAAGGGTGGGCGCCCTTAGGTTTATTACTTTAACGGTGCTTTACTTCACGGTGAAAGTAAATTAAAAAAAGGAAAGGATAATAATGGAGGACTTTAACACAAATATCGAGGAGCAAGAATTAAGCGCCTTAGAAAATGAAATAAGTCAAGCAGAGGCGAGTTTGGAGCAAGATTTCGCAAAATATGTCGCAGAAAAATTAGCTAATGATGAAACTTTAGAAGAGTTATTTTTCGAAGATAAAGAGGACTTTGTCTTGCAAATTTTACAAATGCAAAATGACTTTTTAAACGAGGGCTTAAGAGCAAAAATGCAAAGAGCTAATAGCTTAAAAAGTGATATTGAGGGCAAAAAGCAAATGCAAGGCATTGAAGCGGCACAAAAAGAGTTTTTGCAAACGCATCCAGACGCCAATATGGACGCTTTAATGGAATTTTACGAGGAGGAATTGGGAACAAAATATAAAAAAGAATTAGACAAATTAGAGCCAAAAGACTTTTTTACGACCCTTTATGAAATTTATCAAATGAGAAATAAAAAGGGCGGTGAGGAGCATTTGCCTAGAGAGCTTGAAGCAAATGAGGCAGATGCAAGTTTAAGCAGTGTGGGCAGTGATGATATGCCTATGAATAGATTATAAAAAAGGAGTAAAGATGTATCGACAAAGGGTTAAAAATGTATCTTACCTTTCTAAAATCGTTGTAGATTTAGATAGCGTTGGGACGGAGTATGAAGCCTTAGTTTTACCAAGAGGGGCGGAAGTTTTACAAGTGAGCCTTGAGGTTTTAGAGGAAGTTAGTGGAACTTTAGATGTAGGTTTAAATGAAACGCAAGATTTTTTCATAAATGATTTAAACTTAAATCAAAAAAATGTTAGCGTGAGTGCTAAGGTGTGTGAGATTAAGGAAGTTAGTTTTGTAAAACTTAAATTAACTAATGAGGTGGCAAGTGGTAAGGTGGCTTTAAGGGTGCTTTACTTCTTACCTAGTGAAGTTATGACTGAATATTAAAAGGAGTGAAAATGCCATTAAGCGATTTGAATAAGATAAATTTGAGCGATTGGAAAAACGACCCGAGCGTTGGGGTAAATATAGGCAAGGTGATAGAAAAAGCCTCTTGGAAAAAAAGCATTTGGCAGCCTTTCGTGGGTGCGGGTAATGATAGAGGGATAAGAACCTATAAGGTAAGCGATGACCAGCCTTACAGACCGCGCTTAAAAGCACAATTAACGGGAAGCGGTGTTAAGGGGAATGCGGATTTTGATACAAATTTCGATAATTTAGAAATTTTAAGTCAAACGGTATTTCCAGAAGTGATAGGTAATGCGCTAAAAAGTAAGCTTTCTACTTAACTCTAAAAGCTCTTTAGAAACTAAGCTTTTAGGCTTTTTAATTAATTTTGTCTGAATGTTCCTTTGTATATGGATTTGGCATATTTGAAATGGTATAGGATATAGTATTTTAGTAAGTCCTTTAAAGCCATCTGCTGCTATTACTACTTTAATGACATATCCTTGTTCTAAATACCACAAAAAGCCTAATACATAATCTTTTATTTTTTCTTTATGCTCTATAAAATTCCACCATATAAACTTCTTAGATATAGCGTCTTTAAATACAACTACTCCAAAGTTTAATCCCCAGTAAGTTACATCTATTAAGAGTATTATTTCTTTTAGATTTAGTTTTGATGGCTTTGGTGTTTCTATGCTTTTTATGTAATTTTGAAGCGTTTTCATACAGATATTATTTTCTTTAGCAAGAATACTTAGGATTTTCTTTTTTGCAATGTATGAATTAAATAATTTTTGGCTTGAAATTGTGCTTTTAAATACAAATATTTTAGAGCAATTTTTGCATTTATATCTTTGTGAATTACTTTTAGTCAAACCATTTTTTACTACTAAAAAACTACCGCAATTTGGACATTTTTTTGTTCATATTTTTCAAGCCCCTTAAATGATGAATTTAAGGGATATTTTAGCAGTTTTTATCAACACTTTTTACCATTAAGCCGAAATTTGTGGCTTTTTTAAAATCAATAAATCAAAATCAAAAACTTTTTTTTGTGAAGCAATAATAATAATGCGTTCCCTATTTTGCGGCACACCAAAATCTTTGGCATTTAGTAATTTAAAGCTCACTTCATAGCCTAAATTTTGTAAATTTTGTAAAATAATCTTTAGTGTTTGCCCCTTATTGTGGTGGATTAAATGCTTTACATTTTCAAGCAAAACTACCTTTGGTTTTTTCTCATCAATAATCCTACAAATATCAAAAAATAGCGTTCCCCTTGTATCTTCAAAACCTTTTTTCTTACCTGAAATGCTAAAAGGCTGACAAGGAAACCCAGCACAAAGCAAATCAAAATCAGGCAAAGATTTAGCTTCAATTTGTGTAACATCACTTAACGGACTTTCTTTAAAATTTGCTTCATACACTTTCGCAGCTTTTTCATTGATTTCACTTGAAAACACACATTTACCACCAGCATTTTGCACCCCCATTCTAATGCCACCAATCCCAGCAAACAAATCAATAAAGCTAAAATCTTTTTGTATAAAATCACTTTTTTTTCTTTGCTCCAAAATAGCGTTAGAAAATAAATTTGCAGTCATTCCCTACTCCCACTCAATAGTCCCCGGGGGTTTTGAGGTGATGTCATAGACTACGCGGTTAATCCCTGCTACTTCGTTGATTATGCGGTTTGAAACGGCTTCTAAAAATGCGTGGGGTAAGTGTAAGAAACTCGCCGTCATTCCATCCATTGCTTCTACCGCTCTTACACAAATAGTATTATCATAAGTGCGGTTATCGCCCATTACGCCTACACTCCGCACATTTAAAAGCACGCAAAATGCCTGCCACACGCTATCATACAAGCCCCATTTATGCAGCTCTTCTATGAAGATAGAATCCGCTTCTTTTAATAGCTCTAAATCCGCCGCATTTACTTCACCCATAATGCGTATGGCAAGTCCGGGTCCTGGGAATGGGTGCCTCATAAGCATAGATTCTGGCATTCCTAATTCCCTGCCTAACGCCCTTACCTCGTCCTTAAACAGCTCTCTTAAAGGCTCGATTAGCTCAAACTTCATCCACTCAGGCAATCCGCCGACATTATGGTGGCTTTTTATCGTCTTACTTGGTCCCTTCACGCTCACAGATTCAATCACATCTGGGTAGAGTGTGCCTTGTGCTAGAAATTTTATCTCGCCTTTTGTATTGTGCTTTTTAGCTTCAGCTTCAAAGACTTCTATAAAGGTTTCGCCGATGATTTTTCGCTTTTTTTCTGGATCTGTAACGCCCTTTAACCTTCCTAAAAATAGCTCTCTCGCATCGGCTACAATCAAAGGCACTTTTAGATTTTCCCTAAACATCGCTTCTACCGCTTCTCTCTCCCCCTTTCTTAAAAGCCCGGTATCTACAAAAACAGGGATTAGATTCTCTCCTATGGCACGATATAAAAGCGTTGCCACCACGCTAGAATCTACTCCCCCACTCACAGCACATAAAACCTTGCCGCCATTGCTGACCTTTTCTCTCAATCTCTCAATCTCACTTTCTGCAAAATTGTGCATATTCCAGCTTGTATCTGCTCCGCAAATTTTCACAGCAAAATTTTTTAGAATCTCCCCGCCGCACTCACTATGCACCACTTCTGGGTGAAACTGAAGCGCATAAATTTGCCGCTTAAAATCCGCAATAGCACAATAATGCGTATTTCCACTTTTGGCTAACTCCACAAAGCCACTAGGTAAAGACTCCACTTTATCCGCGTGGCTCATCCACACGATAGAATCTTGCTTGATATTTTCAAACAATGGCGTGTGCAAATCGCTAATTTCTAGCACCGCTTTGCCAAATTCCTGTGCCTTAGCTCTCACCACGCTTCCACCAAAAAAATGTGCGATATATTGCATACCATAGCAGATTCCAAGCACAGGCACACCCATATCAAACACGCCAGAATCCGGCTTATACGCCCCCTCTTCATACACACTCGCAGGTCCGCCACTAAGGATAATGCCCTTAGGATTTTTGCTTTTTATAGAATCTAGCTTTTCAAAGTAAGGAACAATCTCCGTATAAACGCCATATTCACGCAATCTTCTAGCGATGAGTTGTGTGTATTGTGAGCCAAAATCTAAAACCAAAATTAAACTATTCATCATCTACCACCTATTTAAAGTTTCATATTTTTTAATACTTTTTACCGAGCCATTTTGCTCATAACTTGTATAAGTTGGCTCTCCTTTATATCCACAAGCACTTAGAAATATTAAACAAAAAAATGCTAAAATTCCTTTATGAAAAAGATAAAAACCGCGA
This sequence comes from Campylobacter felis, assembly GCF_030250085.1. Taxonomy (NCBI): domain Bacteria; kingdom Pseudomonadati; phylum Campylobacterota; class Epsilonproteobacteria; order Campylobacterales; family Campylobacteraceae; genus Campylobacter; species Campylobacter felis. The sequence continues at coordinate 88,910 of NZ_JANURX010000006.1, read as the reverse complement.
CCAATGTTATTGTTGAAATGGCAAATCAGCCTCATTATACTCCCCTAAAAGATCGATTTTACTATAAAGATTTTTTACTCTTAATGCCAGAAAAACACAGGCGCCACATTGCTAAGATTTTCATCAAAAATGACACTCTAAACATCATAACGCTTAATCACATAGGCTACCAAGAATTAAACCACGATGATAGCAAAAATTACATTAAAATTCTTATAAAGCTTTACGCGAAAGAAAATCCAAACAGCAAATTTATCGATGTGAAAAATCTTAGAATTTTTTCCCAGCGTTATGAAAAAACTAAGCTAAAATTAGAAAATAGTCCTAAAAAAATTCGCCCCTATATCGAGCTTTCTTTAGGGAAATTTAAAAATCCTTTCGAAAATAAGACTTTATATGACAAATTTGAAGCCTTGAGAAAAGTAATACAAAATGCTTGAAAAAGACCTTATGAGTTTGCCAGAAAGTGCGGGAGTTTATCAATATTTTAACAAAGAAGGGAAACTCCTTTATGTCGGTAAGGCTAAGAATTTAAAAAAACGCGTTAAAAGTTATTTTAGCTTTAATCCTCTAAGAGCAAATTCTAAAAATAGTCTAAGAATTCAAAAGATGATTAATGAGGCAGCACATTTAAAATTTATCAGCACTAAAACAGAAGCTAACGCTCTCATTTTAGAAAATTCTCTCATCAAACAACTGCACCCAAAATATAATATTTTACTAAGAGATGATAAAACCTATCCTTACATTTATATAGATTTAAATGAAAAATTTCCGCGTTTTGAGCTGACGCGTAAAATTATCAAAAAGCCCAAAATTAAATACTATGGACCCTTTTTTAAGGGAGCAAAAGAGCTTTTAAACGCCCTTTATCTTTACTATCCTTTAAAACAAAAGAAAAATTGTAAAAAACTTTGTATTTTTCATCAAATTTCAAGGTGTAGTGGGGTTTGTGAAGGTTTAGTGAGTGAGGAAAATTATAAAGCAATTTTAACAAATGCCACAAAAGCCCTTTTAAATCCCAGTCTTTTAATCAAAAATTTAGAACAAGCTATGCTTAAATACGCTCACAATGAAAATTACGAAGAAGCCGCTAAAATCCGTGATGAAATTAACGCCATAAAAGCCTTAGAAACAAAAGTTCAAATTGATTTAGCAAGGCTTGAGGATTTTGAAATTTTTGCCCTTGCTAGTGAAAATGGTATTTGCTCCACTTTGCGTTTTATTATACAAGAGGGTAAAATCATCAGCACCCATTCAAAAATTCACATTTTAAAAGAAAAAGAAATCAATACAAATGAAATTTATAAACAAGTGCTTTTAGAAAGCTTTAATCAAGACAGCCCCCTCGTCTCAAATCAAATCTATACTTATGAGGACTTTGAGGATAGAAAGCTTTTAGAGGAATTGTTAAGTGAAAGATTTGCTAAAAAAATTCATATCCAAGTCCCACAAAAGGGTGAAAAAAGAAAAATTTGCGATCTTGCTTTTGAAAATGCCTTGCTTAATATCAATATCCATCTTAAAAATAATGATTTAAGCTTAATAGAGGAATTAAAGCATTATTTTGAGCTTGAAAATGTGCCTCATTGCATAGAAATTTATGATAATTCTCACCTACAAGGCGTAGCAAAAGTGGGTGCTATGGTGTGTTTTAAAGACGGCAAATGGGAAAAGAAACATTACCGCAAATTTCATCTTCAAGGCAAAAGCGATTATGAGCAAATGAAGGAAGTTTTAATAAGAAGAACGAAAGACTTTGAAAGCCTTTCACCTCCTGATTTATGGCTCATAGATGGAGGTAAAGCCTTGCTTGATTTAGCAAATAACATTATCAAAAGCACAGGTGCAAATGTCGATGTTTTAGCTATTTCAAAAGAAAAAATCGACTTTAAAGCACAGCGTTCAAAGGGAAGTGTTAGAGATAAAATCCACTCGCAAAAAGGCGAATTTTTACTTAAAACAGATGATAAAAAGCTACAATTTTTACAAAAATTAAGAGACGAAGCGCATCGCTTTGCTCTTTCTTTTCACAAAAATACTAAGAAAAAACAGGATTTAAAAAGCTCTAAACTCTTAAATTTAGGCATTAGTGAGGGGTATTTGCAAAAACTACTTGCTTTTTATGGAGATTTTGAGAGTATTTATGAGGCAAATTATGAGGAACTAAAAATGCTTACAAATGCAAAAATAGCTCAAAAAATTAAGGATATGTAATGATATTAAGCTTTTTGATTTTAATTTTAAGCACTTTTTCACTTTTTTTAAGTGTCGATTTTAACGCTCTTGCTAACACAGACGAACAGCTTAAACTTAGTATTTTTCTTAGCATTTTACTTTTGGGTGGGGTTTTGTGCGTTACGCTTTTTAGAAAAGAGCGTTTTTTGCAAAGACTATTTTATAAAATTTCCCTCCTTGAAAAAAGCGAAAATGAAAGCGTAGAAAGGGCTTTAGACGCCTTAAAAGAACGCTTAGAAATGCAAAAATACCACATCAAAAAAGCAAATTTAGAAAAACAAGAAAAGCTTTCTTTGCTAGAAGAGCTTTATTATCATCTAGGTAATATTCAAAACGCTCTTTATTACATAGAGGCTGATGAAAAATCTCTCTCTCTTTTGCTAAATGCCCTACATAAGCAAAAAGAAACACTTCGACTAGCTATCAATCACCCCATAAGCTATAACAAAAGCTTAGGCGGACATAAGGATAAATTTTTGCGTTATGAGGCTAAAATCGCCCTCGTTAATAATGATGATTTAGAAAATTTTCTTATCCAAAATATCTTGGCGTATTTTGGGATACAAAGCGTTTTTTTTAAAGAAATTAGCTTTGATAGAAATGATTATCATCTCGTTTTCATTAAAGACGAACTTTATCAAAAATTAGTCAAAAAGGAGGAGGATTTTATCGTTTTTGGGAGGGATAAAAATTTAAGTTATCCTTGCTTTTTACCTATGCCACTTGATAAAAAAATGCTCGAAATTCTTCTTAAAAAACGGCTCGAAAAATTAACACCAAAGCAGTTTGAAAAAGGCGTTTTAAACAATGTGCTTTTGTTTAAGCAAAATGAATTTGATGCGAATTTATTTTTTAGCATTATAGAAAAACAATGCTCGCAAAATACTTTAGTAAATTCTTTATCAAAGCTTAAAGAGTGCTTGAGTAAAGAGAGTTACCGCCTCGTTTTGCTTGATTATGATGTGATTAAATTTGATTTAGAACAAGTTAAAATTTTACTTCATATCTATAAAAATCACAACCCACAAAGCCACATCATACTTTTTACTCAGGAAAAAATCACTGAATTTGACTGCATTAGCGAGGTTTTAAGCTCCATTAGCAAAAATGAGCTTATCGCACTTTTACGCAAGTATTTAAATTAAGGACTTACGATGCTTATTAGAGATTTTGACACGACAAAAGGTGTTTTCATCATCGCAGAGCTTTCAGCTAATCATTCTGGCAGCTTAGAACTTGGACTAAAAACCATCAAAGCCGCCAAAGAAGCAGGGGCAAATGCAGTTAAAATTCAAACCTACACGCCCCACAGCCTTACCCTAAAAAGTGATAAAGACGATTTCATTATTAAAGGAGGACTTTGGGACAAAAGAAGCTTTTTTGAGCTATATGAAAAGGCACAAACGCCTTATGAGTGGCACTCCCAGATTTTTGAAGCCGCACAAAATGAAGGACTACTATGCTTTTCAAGCCCCTTTAGCGAGGAGGATTTAATTTTCTTACGCCGTTTTGACCCACCAGCCTATAAAATCGCCTCTTTTGAGGCAAATGATGAAACTTTTGTGCGTTTAGTAGCAAGAGAAAAAAAGCCCACTTTTGTCTCCACAGGGGTGATTGATGAGAGTGAAATTGCAAGAATTTGCGAAATCTTTAAGGAAGAAGAAAACGAAAATTTATGCCTTTTAAAATGCACCTCCGCCTACCCTGCCGAGTTAAAAGATATGAATTTAAACGCCCTTTTAAGCCTTAAGCAATTTGGCTATGAGGTGGGATTAAGTGATCATAGCAAGGGGCATTTAGCGGCGACTTTAGCAGTAGCTTTGGGGGCTAGGGTGATAGAAAAACATTTCATACTAGATAAAAGTATCAAAAGTGAGGATAGTGCTTTTAGTCTTGATTTTAGCGAATTTAAAGCCTTGGTTAAAATGATAAGAAATGCCGAGCTTTGTTTAGGGAAAAAAGATTTAAATTTAGATGAAAAAAGCTTAGAAAATAGGCGTTTTGCGAGAAGTTTATATGCGAGTAAGGACATTAAAAAAGGCGAAATTTTTACTAAAGAAAACATAAAATCCGTGCGACCTAGCTTTGGCTTACACCCTAAATTTTACCCACAAATTTTAGGTAAAAAAGCAAAAAGAGATATAGAATTTGCCACGCCTTTAAAGGAATGGGATTTATAAAACACAATGAATTTAGCTAAAAATATCAAAGCTCTAAAGCAGAGCAACCCTAGCCTAAATTTACCTCAAAAGCAAGATAAATTCAGCCTTGATGAAAGCTTAAATCTCTGCTTTCAAGAGGGTAAAATGTATTATAATGTCAAAGAGGAGCTTAGCCAAAAGCTTATTTATATCAAGCAAAACTATGCGTATTATCCCCTGCTTTATTTTTACGGCTTTGGTAATGGCACGCTTTATAAAATTTTATGTCAAACACAGACTAAAATCGTTGTTTTTGAGGACGATTTAGAGCTTTTAAGCCTTGTGTTTAGTTTGATTGACTTTAGTGAAGAATTGCAAGATAAAAGACTTGTTTTAATCACAAATTTAGAAGAGCTTAACGCCCTTTTTGAGGATGAGCTTATTCAAACAAGTTATAAAATTTACACGCTTTTTTCACATTGTGCCTTTTATGAAAATGAGAAATTTGAGCTATTACACGCTAAATTTAAAGAGCATTTTGACTTTTTGCTTTTACAAAAGGGTAACGACCCCGAGGACACGCTCGCAGGTATGAAACACACGCTTATCAATCTTAAAACTATGCTTGAAAAACCTAAATTTAAGGACTTTTTAAACACTTACCGCTTTCAAAATCAAAATGCTATCATTGTCAGCACAGGACCAAGCCTTTCTAAACAACTTCCGCTTTTAAAAGAAGTGCAAGAAAAAGCCGTGATTTTCGCCGCAGATAGTGCCTATGCTATCTTAAAAAAAGAGGGCATAAGGGCGGATTTTGTTTTTTCTTTAGAAAGGCTAGAGCTCACAAGTGAGTTTTTTAACGAAAACTCTACAAAATTTGATGAAGATACCCTTTTTATCATCTCTTCCCTGACTCACCCAAACACCTTAAAATATCTTAAAAATCAAAATTTTCTCCTTGTTTTGCGACCCTTTTATTTTGAAAAGGCTCTAAAATGCGATGAATTTGGCTATTTGGGTGTGGGGGCTAGTGTGGCAAATATGGCTTATGAGTGTGCGGCGGCTTTAAGGTTTGAAAATATCATCTTCATAGGACAGGACTTAGCCTACGATGATATGGGACTTTCACACGAAAAAAGCTATACCTTACTTTCCTACCATAAAAATGACTTTCAAAACGATAAAGATAAATTTTTATGCGAGGCTTATGGCGGGCAGGGTTTGGTGCAAAGCTCTTTGGCTTGGACTCTTTTTAGACTAGGACTTCAAAGAGATATACTAAATGCTAAAAAGCTAAATATCAACACCTACAACGCCACAGAAGGCGGTGCGAGGATAGAGGGTTGTATAGAAAAAAACTTTGCTTGGTGTTGTGAAAATTTACTTCAAATAAAAAAGAAAAAACTCCCCATAAAAAGCGTAAAAATATCCACTACAAACGCTTTTTTAAGCCTTAAAAACTTACTTGAAAAAGGAGAAAAATTTGAAGCTAAACTTGAAACAATTTTGTGTGATTTAGAACAAGCTCTAAGTAAAGAACAAAATTTGGAATACTTTTTGCATAGTTTAGAAAAATTAAGCGAGGAATTTAAAAAGCAAGAAATTTGCACGGATTTATTCTTAGCCTTGCTTTTTGATTTAGAAAGCGAAAGATTAAAGTTAAGGGCAGAAAATGCCGATATTTTAACAAATTTAAAGACACAAAAAGGCTATTTTGCCAAGCTTTTAAGACTTTTAAAGAAGCAAAATGCACTTTTAAAGGAGTAAAATGAGCTTATATGAAAAAAATTTAAAGGCACTTAGAAACATCGCCTTAAAAGAGGCTTTAAGCAAGATAAAAGCACCAAGGCATTTTAAGCTTATCACGGGAAGCGATTCTTTGGATATAAATTTACAGGATTTAAGGGATAATTCTTTGCTCTATCAAAACCCTATGCAAGAATTAAACGAGGCTATAAAGCTTTATAATGAAACTTATCCGCTTTATCCTGTGCTTTATTTTTACGGCTTTGGTAATGGGCTTTTGTATAAGGTTTTAGCGCAAAATGAAAATCATCTTTTATTTGTCATTTTTGAAAGCGAGATTGAAATCATTTATCACATTTTTCATCTTGTCGATTTTAGCAAAGAGCTAGAAAAAGGTAAATTGATATTTTTAAATCCAAAAAATGATATTAATTTAGAAGTGCAAGCTTTATTGGGCGAATTTATGCCCGCTTTTTACTCTTCTAGGGTGTATTTTTTAGAGCTACACTCAAAATATTATGAAAAATTTAAAGAAAATGTTAAGCAAACAAATGAAATCCTCACTCTTACCATTAAAAATACTATCAGTGCTTATGGCGATGATCCTTATGATGCTTTGCTTGGCATCAAGCAACATAGCTTTAATTTAGTCGAAATGATAAGCCACCCCACCATACAAGAATTACACACAAAAAGAAAAGGCGAATTTAAATCCTGTGTGATAGTTAGCACGGGACCTAGCCTTACTAAACAGCTCCCGCTTTTAAAAGAAGTGCAAGATAGGGTTGTGATATTTGCAGCGGACTCGGCTTATCCTATCTTAATGCAAAATGACATTGTGCCTGATTATGTGTGTATGGTGGAGCGCACGGATTTTACAGCGGAATTTTTTAAGCACGATTTTGGAAATAAAGATGATAAAACGACCTTTTTACTCGCCTCCCTCGTGCATCCAAACGCTATAAGCTACTTGGAAGCACGAGGGAAAAATTATATGCTCCTTGAAAGACTACTAGCCTTTCACGCCTATACCGCATTAAAACAATGGGGCTATATCAACGAAACCATAAGTGTCGCACATATGGCTTTAAGTGTGGCGAGTTCTTTGGATTTTAGAAATATTGTTTTCATAGGGCAGGATTTAGCCTTTGCTAAAGACGGAAGCTCTCACGCTAAAAATTATCAAAATGGAGAAAATTTTGAAAGCGGATATTATGAAGATGAATTTGAAGTAGAGGGTTATGGCGGAGGGAAAGTAAAAACGCACTTTTTATGGTATATGTTTAAACATTTTTTAGAAAAACATATTAGTGAGTTGGCGAAAAAATATATATTTTTTAACGCCACCGAAGGGGGCGTTAGGGTGCAAGGGACTATAGAAAAGCCTTTTAAGGAATGCTGTGAAGAATTTTTCACAGAAGAAAAGGGTGATTTAGAAAAGTTAGAGAGCCTAAATCAACAAAAGCAAAATGAATTACTTCTTAAAAGCTTATATAAACTTTATCAAGCTAAAAAAAATTGCTTAAAATTTAGAACATTTTTAAATGAGAATTTAGATGAGCTTAATGAGCGTCTAAAGCCTTACGCAAATCAAATCAATCCTAGCTTATTACACGGGGGGGGGGGGGTAGTATTATGCAACAAAGTATCGAACAGATTATGCAAATAAGAGAAGAAATACAAGGCGTAGGACTTGAGATTATAGAGCTAATCCAGCCTCTAAAGGCACAATTTGACCTAAATTTAGGGCGTTTAGTTAGCATAGTTGTAAAGGATAATGAGACAAATTTGCAAAAAAATCTTTTTTGGATTAAGGAGCATTTGTATTATTTTGAACTCATTGCAAAATATGTCAAAGATGAGGAAAAAGAGCTTCAAGCCGCCATTTTAAAACTTGAAAATGAGCTTAAAAATAGAGGCTTAGAAAAAAGAGTAGAAAAATTAAAAACTAAATTTAAGGATTAACAATGCTAAAGAGTGAATTTTTTGACAAAAATATCAAGGCTATGAAGATGAGTTTTAATGCTGAACTTGGCAAAAAACTCGGCAAGATAAAAGAAGCTAAAAAATTTGACCTCATCTTTAACAAAGACCCACTTAATCTCAACATCATCGAACTAAAAACGAGAGAAAAAATATATCAAAACCCTCTTAAAGAGCTGGAAGAAAAGCTAAAGTTTATCGATGAAAAAAGGTCGCTTAATCCTGTTTTATTTTTTTACGGAGTGGGAAATGGCTTTTTATATAAAGCCTTGTTGCAAAATAAAACACATCAAAAAATTATCATTTTTGAAAAGGATTTAGAGCTACTTTTTCTAGCCTTAAATCTTTCTGATTTTAGCGAGGATTTAGCAAATAATAGGCTCATTTTTATCCAAAATAAAGAAATGAGCACGAATCCTTTAAGAGCTTTCCAACTCTTTCAATACCATATGTCATCTTTACTTTACCGCTCTTATTTTTTAGAAATTCATAGCATTTATTACGAAAAACAAAGAAAGGACATTTTAGAACTTAACCGCATTAATAAAAACGCCATCATAGACCTTTCTTTAAGAAATGGCAATGATCCAGGCGATGCCACTCAAGGCATTAATCAATTTATCCAGCACCTCCCTAAAATGCTAACGCACCCTACCCTACACAACCTACTTGACAAAAGACAAAATAAGGCTGAAACCGCCATCATAGTCGCCACTGGACCAAGTTTAACCAAACAACTTCCCTTACTTAAAAAATATGCCAAAAGAGCCAGTATATTTTGTCTTGATGCAAGTTATGCAATTTTAGCAAAAGAAAACATTAAGCCTGATTATGTATTAAGCCTTGAAAGAGTGGAGGCGACTAGCAAATTTTTTGATAATGATTTTAAAGAATTTGACAAAGATGTGCTTTTTATCCTACCCACACTAACGCACCCAAAAACGCTTAGTTTCATAGAAAAAAACCGCAGGGAATATATGCTAGTGCCAAGGCTTCTCCCCCTAGCACAAGAGCTCAAACTAAAAGAATTTGGCTTTGCAAATGGCTGGAGCGTCGCACATATGGCTTATTCTTTAGCGTGGGCTTTAGAACATAAAAATATTATCTTAATAGGACAGGATTTAGCCTTTGCCAAAGACGGAACCACACACTCAAAAAACTATCCAAGAGGCTTAGACACAGCAAAAAGAGAAATTAGCACTTTAGAACAGAGAGAACTTAAGGCTTACGGAGGCAAGGGTAAGGTTAAAAGCACGAAAATTTGGAGTCTTTTTAGGGATTTTTACGAACAACTTATCTATCTTTCTAAAAATCAATGCACGACCTACAACGCCACAGAAGGCGGTGCGAGGATAGAAGGAGCGATAGAAAAGCCCTTTAAAGAGCTTTGCGAAACCTTATTAACAAAGGACATTAAAAAACCTCTTCCTAAGCCAAAGGCTCTTCCAAGAAATAAGCAAAATGAACTTATGTTACAATCTTACAAAAAGCTTAAAAGCTTTATAAAATCAAGTGAAAATTTAGGCAAAGAGTGCAAAAGACTCTCTAATCAAATCAAGACAATCACGCAGGGTAACACACAAAAGCACTCCCTTGAAAGCATTTGTCAAAATATCGAAACCTTTAAAAACAAAATAGGACAAAAAAGATATTACTATCTTAGTGAAATTTTAGGTCCTAGCACCTTTCATAGCGAAAGTTTACTCTCCCCACTTTATCTAAGCTCGGTAAAAAACGACTCCGATAGGCAAAATAAGCTTGTAGCGTGGATTTATGCTAATGAGGCGTGGGTTGATGAAATTTATAATCTTATCTTTATGCAAAATGGCGTGATAAAAAGAGCCGTAGTGCCCTTAAGAGAGACTTTAGAAAAGAGAAAAGTGCTTTAATTTGGCTAGGTTTTATCCTAGCCTTTCACATCTTCATTTAAAAAATGCTGTTAAAATTAGCAAAAATTAAAGGTATGTTTTGGATTTTCTTTTCATTTTTAGTTTATTTTTTGAATTTCTTGCTTTATTTTTGGCATTTTATTTTCACGATGTAAGAATTTTCTTTTTAAGTCTTAGTTTGCTTGTTTTAAGAGTAGCTTATCTTTTTAGCCCTGTGTTTCAGGCACATTTGTTTTTAAGTTTGTTTTTGCCACTTATTTTTTTACTTTTTTATCTTAAGAATTTTTCCAAATTCATCTTTTCTAGGCAAAATATTCAAGCTTTTTTATTCCTTATTTTAGTGGGAATTTTAGCCTTTATCTTACCGCAAAACACACATTTTAATGCGACAAATTTAAACTATGAGCTTTTTAGTTTTTACACTCCGCTTAATGAGCTTGGCTTTGTGTTTTTTCTCTTAGCCTTATTATTTTTAGGTTTAAAAGGACTTAAAAATTTAGATTTTACTCCGCTTTTAACGCTTTTTGGCGCTTATGTAAGCTTTTTAATCAAAGAGTTTTGGAGCTTTAAATATTTTGAATTCGCAAGTTTTATTTTTTGCTTTATCTTGCTTTTTAACGCCTATAAAATGCTTTTTTTTGATAGTCTTACTAAATTTGGGAATGAAAAAAAACTCTCCCTTTATCTTAAAAATAAAGAAGAGTATTTTATAGCCTTACTTCATTTTGACGAACTTAGCAAGGCAAAAGAAAGTTATCAGTCTCTCATCTTAAAGCAAATCGCTAAAATTCTAAAGCGTCTTAAAGCTCAAATTTTTTTTATTGATAAAGATTTTATTTTGATTTTTAAAGATGAAGAAAGTGCGTTAAGGCATTTGGGCTATTTAGAGTCTTTACTCAAAAATACAAATTTAAATTTAGAAAATGAAAATTTTAAGCTTGAATTTAAGCTCGTTTGGCAAAAAAATGAAGGGGGTCTTTGGCAGAATTTACAAAGCCTCAAGGACAAACTCCTTAAGGCTTAAAGGCTTATTTTTCGTTAGCTTCAACCTCAACGCTAATTTTCACTTCATCGCCTAAAGTAAGATTTGAAGTGCTTGGAGCGAATTTAAAATCGCTTCTTTTAATCTCACTTTCCAAAGTAAAGCCAACCTTCTCTTTACCATCTTTACCCTTAGCTATGCCACCTATTTCAGTGTCAAAAACGATATCCTTAGAAACGCCAACTATGGTTAAAGTGCCGCTCATCTTACCTTCGCTATCGCTTGTTTTTTCATATTTTTTCATCACAAAACTCATTTCAGGGTGGCTTTTAGCTTTGAAAAAATCATCTTGCAAGAGGTGATTATCTCTTGTTTTATTATCTGTATCCACAGAAGCGATCTTAACTTTTGCTTCAAATTTTTTAAATTCATAAGTCGCAGGGTCAAAGTCAATCACCGCATCATAATCCTTAAAATTTCCCTTAACATTACTAATTTGCAAATGCTTAATCTTAAAGCCAACATCAGTATGAGTCTTATCAAGCACATAATCCTTAGCCATAAGAGCAGGACTTAGCAAAGAGACTACCAAGAGCGAACTAAACAACATTTTTTTCATTTTTTCTCCTTTATAAATTAAATTATAGAAATTTTAATCTATTTTAAATAACAAATGTTATTTTTTTAACCTTGCTCTTAAAAATTCCTCAAATTCCTCAAACGAAGGCAAATTAAGCTCCTTAAATTCCCTTTGCTGCTTTCCCCACATACACTCAGGGAAAAAAGCGTCTTCTTTAAAACGCGCCATAATGTGAAAATGGACTCTTGGGACATAGTTTGCAAAAGAAGCGATATTAATCTTTTCAGGCTGATAAAATTCCAACATTGCTTTTTCGCAAAGCAAAATCGTATCAAAAAGCTCTTTTTGTAGGGGCGTAGGACAATGGCTTAATTCCTTGTAATTTTCTTTTGTAAAAATTTTAATCCAAGGCACTTGCGACTCTTCTTTTTCTATATAAATTAACGCATTTTCATAAAGCATTATTTCTCCTTTTTGTATATTTTATAGTAATTTAAATAATTTGATGTAAAATATAAAAAATAAAGGATGTAAAGGTGATTATTAGTTCAAATTATTCAAACTATAATTATTACAAGCCTCAAAGCTATGAAAAAAATGCAAATTCTTCACAATTTAACACCGAAAATTCAAACGAAAAAGATTTTGATGAAAAAGATCAAAATTCCGCTGAAAAAAACAGCAAACGCAGATGATTAACGGCGTAGAACTTACGATGAAGGAAGTGCAGCTTGTAAGAGAGCTTCAAAGTATAGACAGAAATGTCAAAGCCCACGAAGCGGCACACCAAGCAGTGGGTGGGGGCTTGGCTGGAGCGGCTAGCTTTAGCTACACTAAAGGACCTGATAATCAAATGTATGCCACAGCCGGTGAAGTGCCAATAAGAATGCAAAAGGGCAATACGCCCGAAGAAACCATAGCCATAGCTCGTCAAGTCGTAGCTGCTGCTATGGCACCAGCTGATCCTAGCCCTCAAGATTATAAAGTCGCAGCTAATGCGACAAAAATGGAAATTGAGGCAAGAGCCGAAGCGACTAAACTAAAAGCCGAAGAAGCAAAAGAAAAAAACAAAGAAGAAGAAAAAAGACAAGAAGAAAGTGAAAAAAAAGGCTTTAAAGAGCAGATTCAAAAAGCTTATGATTTAAGCGAAGATTCCTTAGGGCTTAACATCGCTTCTTAATGAAACAAAGCTATCTTTACCTCTCTCTCATCATCGCTATGTTTTTATGGGGTATGTCCTGGCCCACTTCTAAAATTTTAAGCTCTTATGCTAATGTGGAATTTGTTGTTTTGTGGCGATTTTTCTTTGTGCTTGTGGGATCTTTGCCTATCTTATTGTTTTTAAAAATTTCCTTAAAAATTTCTAAAAAGACACTCAAATGGCTTTTCATGGCAGGAGGCTTAAATGCCCTTTATGCTTTTATCTTTTTTCTAGCCTTGCGTTATGGCACGGCTGGTAAAGGCGGAGTTTTGGTTACGACTATGGTGCCTATTTTTTCCTATCTTTTTTTATTTTTAGGTTTAAAAAAAAGCTATAAACTAAGCAAATATGAAATTTTTGGACTTTTCATAGGCATTATTTCAGGGCTTTTTTTGCTCAATTTAAATTCTTTCGAAGAGCTTTTTGGACGCTTTAATGTGCTATTTTTACTTTGTGCTTTTATTTGGGCTTTGATGAGTCTTTGCACACATAAAACTAAAGGTGAGCATCCTTTGAGTGTGAATTTTTATGTTAATTTTATTTCCTTTTTGCTTTTTACCCCACTTTTTTTAAATGATGAAAGTTTTTTTATTTTAGAAGCAGATATGAAATTCTGGCTTAATATGTTTGTCGTGGCATTTTTATCCACTGTGGTGGGAACGAGCATTTATTATTATGGAATTCACATTTTAGGAAGTGTAAGGGCAAATTCTTTTATACTCGTAACGCCTGTGAGTGCTTTATTTACAAGTTTTTTAATCTTAGATGAAGTGCCAACGCCTCTTACCTTAGTGGGCGGTGCTTTGGCTATTGTGGCGATTTATTTTATGGGAAAAAAGGGTAAGGCTTAAGCCCTACCACAAATTATTCTTTTCTGCTCTTTGCATCAACGATAAATAAAGGCTTATTGAGTAGTTTAAAGTCTTCAATCGCCTTTAAAGTGCCATCACTCACAAGCCATTTTATAAATTTGCTCGCTTCTTCATAATTGACATTTTGGCAATGCTTAGGACTTACTGCTATAACGGAGTAAAAATTCTTTAAGCTATCATCACCCTCACTCACAATAACTAAATTTGGATTAGCTTTTGCGTCTGCTTCATACTTGATATAAGTGCCGCGGTCTGTTAAAATCACACCCTTTTTCTCTTCGGCTATCTTAATGCTAGCTAACATTCCCTGTCCGCTTTGTATATACCAGCTTTCTTTTTCAGGCACACCTCCTAAATTTTTCCACAAACCTTTTTCTTTATTATCAGTGCCTGATTTATCCCCTCTTGAGATAAAAGGCATTTTTTCAGCTTTTATAAGCTCCAAGCTTTCTTTAAGATTCTTGCCCTTAAATTTCTTAGCCAAGCTCTTATCAGCCACGATAATAAAGTCATTATACATCACAGGCGTTCTATCGACACCAAAACCCTTGCTAACAAATTCCTTTTCTACCTTAGGAGAATGCACAAAAAGCACATCAGCATTACAGTCTTGTCCAAGCTTTAAAGCTGCTCCTGTTCCCACAGCAACCCATTTTAAGGTATTGCCACTCTCTTTTTCATAAAGAGGTTTTAAGGCGTCTAAAAGTCCTGTATTATCAGTGCTTGTAGTTGTCGCCATCTTTAATTCTGCTGCACTAAGGCTTAGTGCTACTAAAGCGGATAGAAGAATTTTTTTCATCGCTTTTCCTTTCTGTTTAAAATAAAATGCAATTTTAGCATAATTATGCTAAAATCACGCCTATTTAAGGATACATTTTGGATTATATATTTAACGCCTTTAAAGAAGCTTTAAATTTACTTTTCAATGCCGATGAAAGCGTCATTTCAGCCATTAAAACAACGCTTTTAAGCTCAAGCACTTCTATCATTTTAGCTCTTATGGTAGGCTTTCCACTTGGCTTTTGTTTAGGATTTTTTAATTTTAGACTTAAATCGAGCTTAAAACTACTTGTCAATACCAGCCTCTCCTTTCCTACTGTGGCTGTTGGACTTATCATTTATGCCTTTATTTCTAGTAGGGGACCTTTGGGGGAATTTGGCTTACTTTTTACTATAAAAGCTCTCATTTTGGGGCAGTTTGTTTTAGCCCTACCCATTGTCATCGCCCTCTTTTCAAATTTAATAGAAAATATGGACAAAAAGCATTTTTTACTCATAAAATCCTTTCATTTAAGCGCATTTAAGCTTGTTTTAACCATCATTTATGAATTACGCTTTGCACTCATTAGCATTATAGCTCTAGCTTATGGCAGGATAGTCGCTGAAGTGGGCGTAGCGATGATAGTAGGGGGGAATATCAAATACCACACCAGAACCATAACAACAGCCATTTCCCTTGAAGCAAATAAAGGCGAATTTGAACGCGGCATAGCCTTAGCCTTAGTTTTAATCAGCATAGCCTTTGTGCTAAATTTTCTTATCCACAGCTTAAAGAAAAATCGATGATAGAAATTAAAAATCTTAGCTTTTCTTATGGGACAAAAGGCATTTTGAAAAATCTTAATCTAAACCTTGACACTAGCAAAATAAGCATTTTAATGGGTGCAAATGGGAGTGGGAAATCAACTTTTTTAAGGATTCTTAATTTTTTAGAAGGCGATTTTCATCAAAATATTAGCTATTTTAAAAAAAACATCTTAAACCGCGAGGAAAAAAGATGGCTTTATTTACTTTTTGCAGAAGCTTGTTTGCTAAATAGAAGTGTCGAAAATAATCTTAAATTTATCCAAAAAACCTACCAAATCAAGGGCGATTTAAAGGGCTTTTTAAGTGAAATTTACACACTTTTGGAGCTTGATAAAAGCTTGCTTAAAAAATATCCCGGAGAACTCTCCTCAGGGCAAAGACAAAAAATAGCCTTTGCTATGGCTATGGCGGCTAGGGCGCGTTATTATTTACTTGATGAGCCGAGTGCTTTTTTGGATAAAAAGACCTCTTTTTTACTTAAAAACGCTATCTTACATCTTAAAAAAAGTCTAAATTGCGGTTTTTTAATTGCAAGTCATGATAAAGAATTTTTAGATTCTTTGGCTGAAGTGAAACTCTATCTTAGTGATGGAGTGATTTTAGAATTTGAAAATACAAATATTTTTGAATTAAATCATCAAATTTTACATTTTGAAAATCCAATTAAATTTGACAAAATAGCTGACAAAATAGCCCTTAATCCTTACAAAATCAGCCTTTTTTCAGGACAAAAATACTGCATTAAAAATGCTAAAATCATAGCCTTAAGAACGCGTCAAAATGATGTTTTCATTAGAATTATTTCAGGGGATAAAATTTTAGAATTTGCCCTCGAAAACGAAGCGTTTAAAAAAGCAAATTTAAATCTTTATCAAAATTTAAGTCTGGGCTTCAATGAAGACGCACTTTGCTTTTTATGAAAAATTATTTTCATAATGCTAACTTCATTTTCATAACATTTTGTTCTATAAATTTTTATAAAAATTGTTTATAATTACCTATTTTTTAACTATAAACAAATGCTCTATTGTTTTATCATCACATTGTTTATATTGTCGTTTTTCATGATTTTTTTCAGTGCGAAATCTTCGATAATGTGTCGTATATTCTTTTACTTGACCAATGGCATTTAGCGTTTTTAAAATATGCTCTCGTGGGATTATGCCCTCATTATTGTAACTTAAAATAATATATTGTGATTGTATATTGCTTATCAAATCACTAAATACTTCCATTGCTTTGCCTTTTTGACAATAAAGAGATTTTTGATGCTCATAATCTCTAAGTCCGCCTTTACCTTTTAGCTCTTGCTTGTCCCACACGGCTAAACTCTCTAAAAAATGAAAATTTGGAGCATATTGTCTATGATTATAGGGTGGGTCTATATAAACAATATCACCACTAAGCTCTCGCACAAAAGCATTTGAGTCTAATTGAAAGCTTTTATTATTTAAATGATTGTTTGTTATATTTGGTGGCAAAAGCTTTATGTCTTTTAATGCCATACTTCGCCAAATTTTTAAATAAGCTCCGTAAGTTCCAGAAATATTAGCAACAAAATCTGCCGCATCTATTAATGAAACCAAAAGCACTAAAAATTCATTTTCATCTATTATATTTTCTCTTAACCATTGTTGAATTTTCTCTCTAATAAAGTCAATTCTCATAGCATTTTTATCGCTAAAATACTGCCTATTAAATTTACCGCCTGGAGCATAGTTTTCATACACATATCCTTTTAAATAATGCTCTTTATTTAGCAAATTTAACGCCTCATCTAAGCCATTTAGTTTGGTAAATTTTGGCATTTCGTTTAATTCTATAAGCACTTTTGAAAAAATATATGAATATGCCATAAAATCATTTGTGATTACTTTATATCCTTTATTTTTAAAATGCTTTGCTACCGAATTAGTCCCAGCAAATAAATCAATAAATATGCCGTTTTTACAGACACCAAAATTATCCATAGATTCACTAATAAAATTTAAAAGTCTAGTTTTATTACCTATGTATTTCATAGAAACTCTTTTATTAATTTATCTTGCAAATTCTTATCAAAATCATTAGAGAAAACTAACTTAAATTTTGTGTGATTACGCGAATCCAAATACACAATAATAATTACAAAATCTTTATGAAAAACAATATCATTAAAATGCCCCATTTTTATCGCTCCTAAAATTGTATTAGCTTTGCAGTCTGCATAATACTCAGGATCTTTGCTGGGTGTAGTCGCTAAATTAAAAATCAGTGCATCAAATTGTAAGTTTTCCCCATCATACATTTGATTTATAATTGCACTTGAATTTTTCATAGCACTTTTAATTTTACTATCTTTTAAAATCTCGTTATATTGATTTTTGCCTTCAGCCAACATAAACACATTTTTATCTTGCATAATCAAATCTAATTTAGTGGAAACTCTTGGTATTTTTTCTTGCTTATTATTTATCGTTATTTGTTGCCACGATGAGTGATGTGTGTGTGTATAAAGCATAAATTCCACTCTGCTTTAATAGTGCTTTGATTTAGATATGTAGAGACTATTGCTACTTCTTCATTTATATTTTTTGGAGCTATGTTTAAATTGCATGGATAATAATTGTTTTGAATGGGCAATGAAATTTCAAAGCTAGTAATAACTTCTTTATCATTTAAAATTAAAATATCAATATAATTTGCTAACGCTTTATAAATTTTAGTATCCATCTTTTTAGCAAAATCAAAATCACTGGATGTATCTACAAAACAATAACCGATAATTTTATACCGCTTTTGCCCATCCAATCCATAGCCAAATAACTCGCTATAAGCTACAATTTCGCCACTTTCTGGATCTGGCAAAAGTGTTAATTTGCCATTAGAATTTTTGTGGATTCTAAGTGGTAATAATAGTGATGATTTTGAAATTAAAATAGACTCAATCTCTGCTTTTTTGTGTCGAAATTTATCACCTAAAAACTTAGCGGTTAATTTAGAATCTACAAAGCCTATTTTTGCCCTTGAAATGTAACTTTTAGCCGCATTATTATTTAGCTTTAAAAATGTTAATAAATTCCCCAAGTATTGATATGATTTATAAAATGTCCATTCTTTTAACTTATCAAAATCAAAACTTGAAACATCAAATTGTGCCATAAAATCATCATTATTATTGTAAATATAATCCATCAAGCTATTTACAAAATTTTCACTATCTCTTAAAATACCTTGCCTTATACTATTTGTCATTATAGGCAAATCGCTAATAATGCGTGGCTCGTTAGAAACAATCTCCTTTTTATCACTATACTTTCCCTCTTTTAAATAGTTGATAATATGCATAAAAAATTCTTTTTCTAGCTTAATCTTAGTGTTTAAAAATTGCGGATTTACACTAGATAGCAAAACAGACTTAATATATTTTATAAATAATTCTTGTGAATCAATGGGATTTCTTATCCTTGTGGTAGAGCCGTGAAAATTATTTTCAAAATATGCTATTAAATTTGGTGATTTATATCGTGCTGAATATAAAATAGCATTATACGCTTGTAAAGCATTTGGCTCCCTTATCGTATCTAGAGATTCATCTTTTCCGCTATAAAATGTTTGATAAATAAAAGGGACTCTAAGCTTTGCTGCTGCAATTTTTCTACCCTCTCTCTGCCACTGTGAATTACCAACTGAAGCCGTTTCGGTATTTTCTCCTGCTAAAATTACCTTGCTATGCTGTATAGAGTAAAAAATGTAATCAGGTAAATCAACAAATGATTTTATAAAACTAACATCATTTGGCAAATTCCATTTATCATAATGTCCGCATATTTTAATAGCATAAAAATTATCAGACTCTCTAAAAATATATATAGGACTATCATAAGGCTCATAAACAACGCCATAAAATGCCAACAAATCATCATTTAGCGTTAAATTATTTAAAAGAGATATGCCCTCCAAAATGTTGTCGCCATAAAGTATAAATTCAAATGGTTTGCTTAATTTTTCATAATCTTTTAGCGTTATTATTTTGTCTTTTATGCGTGGATTTACTAATAAATCTTGCATTACAAGTTCCTTAACTTTCTTTTCTAAAGATCAAAATATGCTGATGAATTAAAGACGGTATATAAGCAAAAGGATAGCCGTAAATATGCAGCATTTTTGTATTATCTTGCCAAATAATATCTGCCTTTAAAGTAAAACCACTAATTTCACTAATACTTTTTGCTAAATCAGCAGATAAAAAATGAAACTCCTTGCCGCGATACATATCGCCAATAAATACTGCCATATAGCCATTATCTTTAAGCGTTGGAGCTACATTGATAAAAATTTGCTTCATCTCACTTAGCCAATCTTCCTTGCTTTGCAAATCTTTATCATTAAATTTTGTTAGCTTAGATTCGCGAATGGAAGACTTTGAGCGAGTTTTTTCTAGCTTATCCATTATCCAATATGGCACATCAGTTAGCACAAAATCTACACTATTTCTATCAATTTCTTTTAACTTATCATTTGCATCTCCTAACAACACACTAAATTCTTTTAAATTTTCTAGTCTCGCTACTTGTTTATAAATATCTATCCATTGCTGATTTATTTCAATCCCCAATGCTTCCCTATCACATAACGCAGCACCTAGCAATGAACCTCCCACACCACAAAGTGGATCAAGCACAAGTTGCCCCTTTTTTGTAAAAACTTGTATCAAATCGGCACATAATTGCGGTGGCTTTTGTCCTCCGTGCTTTGAGCGTAGATTATGTTGCATATTTGATGGATAGTTTGTATTAATGACGCTTTTTGTGAAAAACTGCCACTGTGAGCCATTTAAATCGTTTAACTTGTTGCGTGGATCATATTGCCCTTTTGTTTTTGTCATAAAATTCCTCTATATTAATCGCCATAGTTAGGTCTATTATATAGTTGTTTTCATAGAATCACTATAACAAAATGGAACTTAAAATTCAACATTTACATAGAAACAGAGACGATTTGTTACCAAAATTAACATAAAGATAAATTTTTTCTTAAATAAGTCTAAAAATACTCAATAAATCCATTAAACTTTCATACAATTAATTTTAATTATATATAAAATAAATTTTTTAGGAGTGGATAATGTATCAAAACGACACACAACTCATCAAGCCCAATAAAGAATTTGCAAAAAAGGCACGCATTAAAAATATCTGTGAATACTATGAACTTTACGAAGAGGCTAGTGAAAATTTTGAAAATTTTTGGGGGAAAATGGCTTTGGAGAAAATCGACTGGTTTAGTCCTTTTTCTAGAGTTTTAAATGAGAATAATCCTCCATTTTATAAGTGGTTTGAAGGGGGGACTCTAAATGTAAGCTATCAATGTCTTGATCGTCATATGAAAACAAGGCGTAATAAAGCTGCCATAGTATTTGAAGGAGAGATGGGCGATTATGAAGTTTATACTTATAGAAGACTTTTTCACGAAGTGTGTAAGGCAGCAAATTTACTAAAGCGTTTTGATGTCAAAAAGGGCGATAGAGTCGTGCTTTATATGCCTATGATACCAGAAAGTGCGATTTTAATGCTAGCTTGTGCGAGGATAGGGGCTATTCATAGTGTTGTATTTGGCGGTTTTTCTCCAGAAGCTTTGAGAGATAGGATTATCGATGCGGGCGCAAAACTTGTCATCACAGCAGATGGAGCTTTTAGACGCGGTAAGCCTTATATGCTAAAACCTGCCGTGGATAAGGCTTTAAGTGAGGGGTGTGAGTGCGTGGAAAAAGTGCTTGTTGTCATACGCAACAATGAGCCTATTAACTATGTTAAAGGGCGTGATTATGTTTATAATGAACTAGTCAAAAATGAATCTTATAAGTGTGAGTCTGAAATTATGGATAGTGAGGATCTGCTATTTTTACTTTACACTTCAGGCTCGACAGGTAAGCCTAAGGGCGTAATGCACGCAAGTGCTGGCTATATTTTATGGGCTCAAATGACTATGGAGTGGGTTTTTGATATAAAAGATTATGATAATTATTGGTGCAGTGCGGATATAGGCTGGATTACAGGGCATACTTATGTCGTTTATGGACCTCTAGCTTGTGGAGCGACTACGATAATGTATGAGGGAACGCCAACTTATCCAAATTCTGGTAGATGGTGGAGAATGATAGAGGAATATCAAGTGAGTAAATTTTACACATCGCCCACTGCCATTAGAATGCTTTACGCAGATGCACCAAATGAGCCTAAAAATTACGATTTAGGCACTCTTGAAGTTTTAGGGACTGTGGGAGAACCGATAAATCCTAGTGCTTGGAACTGGTTTTATGAAGAAGTTGGAAATTCAAAATGTGCGATTGTAGATACTTGGTGGCAAACAGAAACTGGAGGACATATGATCACGCCTTTGCCCGGTGCTACGCCTTTAAAGCCTAGTTGTGCGACTCTACCTTTACCGGGAATTTTTACTGAAATCATCGATGAGGAAGGAAATAAAAAGAGCATAGGTGAGGATGGTTTGCTTTGCATTACCAAGCCTTGGCCTTCTATGATAAGAGGAATTTGGAAAGATGAGGAGCGTTATAAGGAAAGCTATTTTTCTCAAGCTAAAAAAGATGGAAAGCCTGTGTATTTTAGCGGGGATGGAGCTTTTTATGATGAAAGAGGCTACATTACCATTACAGGACGCACGGATGATGTGGTTAATGTCGCTGGACACCGTATAGGCACAGCAGAGGTTGAGTCAGCACTTGCCAAACATAAAAATGTCGCAGAATCTGCTGTTGTGAGCGTTTTAGATAGTATTAAGGGTGAAAGTTTATTCGCCTTTGTTGTTTTAAATTCTAATGCAAGTTGCGATTTAGGAAGTGAGCTTGAAACCTTAAAAGAACTCAATGACATTTTAAGAGCAGAGATAGGACCTATCGCTAAAATAGAGCAAATTCTTTACACGCCGGGCTTACCAAAAACAAGAAGCGGTAAGATTATGCGAAGAATCTTACGCGCCATAGCAAGAAAAGAGGAATTAAAACAAGATATTTCTACCCTAGAAGATTCTGCTATTGTAGCAAGTATCATCAAATTAGCTAATGAGCAATGACCTTGCCCATTAGCCCCTCTAATTCTTTTTGAGAAAGTTGTGCTTTATCAAATTTTACCACTAAATGATGGTGATTTTTATACACTTCCAAAACGCCCTTTAGCTTTGAAACAGCGTTTATATCGAGCTTGGTATCAAGGGGCAAATAAAGATTTTTAAGGTCAAATGGATTTTTTAAGAAAAATAAAGAAAAAAGCCAAAAAAACGCCAAAATAATCATAATCAAAGCTAAAATTTTCAACGCATCAAAATGTAAAAATATCCCACCTATTACGCCGCCACTAAAACTTCCCGCATAACCAAAGGCATTAAATGCACCTAAAGCTTTGCCTTTTTCATTGACCTTGCAAAATTTAGAAGCACAAGATTGCATAATAGGCTCGTGCAAATTAAAACCTAGAAAGAAAATCACTACAGCAGCGATAAAAATTGTTAAATGGTCAAAAAAGGCAAAAAGTATGTAAGAAAAAATGAAAAAAACAACCCCAGCTAATAAAATGTGCTTTGCGAGTCCTCTTTTCTCTCCCAAAGCCCCAGCAAAGCCCATAGCCACGAATCCCACAAGCATAGAGGCAGTATAAACAAGCCATAATTTATCATAATGAAAACGCTCAACCAAAATAATAGGGATAAGCAAAAAGGCTATGGACATAAGCATTTTTTGCATAAAATTTGTCGCATTCATTAGGGCTAAATTTTTTTCTTTAAGCAAAGCTAAAAGTGGAGTTTTGCTATTTTCGTGTGTGATTTTAGGCTCTTTTGGCACAGCAGTATAAAGCAAAATAATGCAAAGAAGAGATAAGGCAGCACTTAAATCAAACAAACTTGAAAGCCCATATTTAGCACTCATTATAGGTGCTAAAACCATAGAAAGTGCAAAAGCTATACCTATAAAACCTCCCATCATCGCCATAGCCTTGCCTCTTTGCTCTTCGCTTACAAAATCGCTTATCATCGCACTTGCCACAGCACCTATCGCACCAGAGCCTTGCAAAATGCGTCCTAAGAGCATAGTATAAATGTCATTTGCCAAAGAACAAATTAAAGAACCGATGATAAAAAGCATTAAACCTAAAAGCATCGTTTTTTTACGCCCTATTTTATCACTAAGCATCCCAAAAGGCACTTGAAATATGACTTGCATTAAGGCATAAACACCCACAAGCAAACCGACCAAAAAATCGTTTGCATTTTCAAGTTTTAAGGCGTATAAACTCAGCACAGGCAAAACGATAAAAAGCCCAAAAAATCGACTCGCAACAATGAAAGAAAGAACTAAAATACTACGCATTGCTTATCCTTGATTGAAAAGGGCTTATTTTACTTAAAAAGCTTTAACGCTTTATTAAGTTTAAAAAAGTAAGATTAAGCCTTAATAAAATAAGGATAAATGATGAAAATTATTTTAGCAAGTTCCAACGCACATAAATTAAAAGAATTCAAAGAGCTTTTAAATGACTATGAAATTTATAGCTCAAACGACTTCATTGCACCTTTTGAGATAGAAGAAAATGGCAAAAGCTTTAAGGAAAATGCCAACATCAAATCAAAAGCAGTTTTTGAAAAATTAAACTCAAAGGAACAAGAAAAAAGCATAGTTTTAAGCGATGATAGTGGAATTTGCGTTAAGGCTTTAAATAATGCACCCGGAATTTACTCGGCGCGCTATTCTTTAAAAGCCGATGATAAAAATAACCGCTTAAAGCTCATTGAAGAATTAGAAAAATTAAGCCTTAAAGAAAGTCTTGCGTATTATGTTTGTGCTTTAAGTCTTAGTTCTAAATTTGGCACTTTTAGTCTAAGTGCTAAAATGTATGGTAGGGTTATCACTGACGAAAGGGGTGAAAATGGCTTTGGTTATGATAGTCTTTTTATCCCTGCAAATTATGATAAAACCTTAGCTCAGCTAAGTAGCTTGGAAAAAAATGCCATTTCCCACCGCTTCAAAGCTCTAAAACTTGCTAAAATTTTCTTAAAAACACTCAAAAAGGCTTATCAATGCTAACTTTTTTAAAATATCTTAGTATAGCCACCGTTGCTTATATTATTTTAGCACTTTTGGCTTATTATTTCTCTTAGCATAAAAGCTAATTAAAAGACTAGGTAGCAAAAATAAACTGCCAAACAAAAGCAAAATCATCACCAAAGTCGTTAAAATCCCAAAATAAATGGTCGGGATAAAATTACTACTCATCATCACGCTAAAGCCCAAAACAATGCTAATACTCGTATAATAAAGTGCCGTCCCTATGAAAAGATGTGAATTGACAATGGCTTTTTTCACACTATTATGCTTAAGCTCTTCTTTAAAGCGGTAAATATAATGCAAAATATCATCAACCCCTATGCCTATGGCAATTGCAGCTATGGTAATGCTCATTAAATCAAGAGGGATATCTAAAAAGCCCATAAAAGCAAAGACTAAACTTAGTGGGATAAGGTTACAAATTATGGCTATGGTAGCTATTTTAAAACTTCTAAAAATAAGCACAAAAAGCATAAAAATCGCCAAAACCACAAAGGCTAAAGTATCAAACTGCGAGGAAAAAAGACTTTGAAGCATATTATTATAAAGGAGCATTATGCCAGTGATTTGCACCTCTACGCCTTCATTTTTTAAAAGCTCATTAAGCTCATTTTCCAAATTCTTTAAAAAGGTATCGCGTTTTAAATTGGGATTAGAATCAATGACGCGTATGCTAAATCTAAGCTCATTTTGCTTGATATTTACAAAAGGAGAAAGCAAGTCTTGCTTAAAATTCGGTGGTAAATTTTCATTTAAAAACGCCAGAGCAAAATCGTCCAAATCTTTACCATTATTAATACTTTTGCCTAAACTTAAAAGACTATTAAGGCTCAAAACAGAGCCTACAAATTCTTTATTTTCCAAAAAATGATGCACCTTCTTAGCAATACGCGTTTTTTTAGAATCAAACCAGTAAGTATCTTTTAAGGCAAGACTTTCAAATTCATCTTCAAAACTATCTAAATTTTCGCCCTCTTTCATTTGACTTTTTTGCTGCTCTTTAAAACGGATAATAATATCAAGCGGCAGGGTTCCACCCAAATCTTTATCGATGACAAGTAAGCCCTCTTTAATGGCACTGCCATCTTTAAAATAATTCACAAAAGAATTTTCCACCTTCAACTTAGGAATTCCTATAAAGGCTAAAATAAGCGTTATAAGAGCTAAAGCATAAATAAATTTCTTGCGTTTTATGCTGACATTAGCACACCAAAGCAAAAAGGAAAGTTTAAATTCTTTTTGCGTGAAATTTTGCTTTTTTAAAAGCATTAAAGCACTAGATAAAAAAAGATAAGATAAGATAAGTCCCAAGCCTATGCCAAGACTCATCATAATCCCAAGCTTAATAATAGGCTCAATATGCGAAAAAATCAAAGAAAAAAAGCCTATCATAGTCGTAAAAATGGCAAAAAAACTAGGTTTTGCCTTAGCAAGTAAGGTCTGTAAAACAAGTCTTTTTTGCGTAGTATTTGGGTAAAGGCGTGAAATTTCTATAAAATGCGTTATCAAATGCACAACAACAGAAAGCGTGATGATGAGCATTAATGGGGCATAATTAGACGAAATAACAGTTACAGGAAAATCAAGCAGAGCAAAAAGCCCGCTAGCCGAGCTTAAAGAGATAAAACAAATAAAAAGCGATAAAATCATCAAAGAAAAGGAGCGGAAAAAATACCAAAGTGCAAATCCTAGCAAAAATACTAAAGAAATTCCATAAAGCTTTAAATCGTCCTTAATGTAGCTTATCATATCATCGCTTATCATATTCACGCCACCAAGATAAAGCCTCGCTCCATCTTTTTCATAGCCGCTCATTATGGTGCGAATTTGTGTTAAAAGTGCTTTATTAAAAGCATTTTGCGTTTCTTGGTGCGTTTTAATTTGCGTCCTTAAACGCTCTTTTTCATTTTCATCTTTTGCCCCATCTCTTGCTTCGATTAAATCGATATAGGTCAAATCGGGCTTAAGATAGATAATTAAAGCTGTGGTTTTTCCGTCTTTTGCGATGATGTTATTTTGATAAAAGGGGCTGGTGAGAATTTCATCTTTTGCCCTGCTTTGATTAATGTCCTTGCTTGTGATATTTGGGATATTTTGCATTAATTCTTTTAAGTCTTTATTTTCACTACTTAAAAGCAAGGGTGCATTAATAATGCTAAAAACCCTCTCCACGCCCCTCACACCCTCAAGTTTTTGATGTAAGCTTTCTAAATTCTTTAAGCTTTCCTCGCTAAAAGGATTTTTATCATTTGGCTTAAAGGCTAACATTAAAAAATTATCACTCTTATAATGCTTAGAAAGCTCTCTAAAAATCTTTAAATCTTTGTCATCTTCTAAAAGCAAACTTTCAGCACTCGCATCAATATGCAGTTTAAAAGCGAAAAAGCTTAAAAACACACAAAAAAGCAAGGTAAGCAAAAAGGTGCTTTTGGGATGATTAATGAGAAATTTTAAGAAAAAAGCCATTATTTGATGACGATGTCATTAAGCTTGTTTAATAAATCTTTAAAGGTGCCATTTTCTAAAATATCGCCAAATTGCGAACGATAGGTTTGTATAATGCTAACGCCCAAAACATCGACATCGTAAATCAGCCAATCATCATTTTCTTTATAGAATTTAAAAATAATAAATTTTTTTTCTCCATCGACTAGCATAGAACTTGTGAGAAAATAACGCTTTTCATTTTTCTGCTCTCCGCCTTCAACTTTTAAAATTTGATCCTTATAAAGCTCGAGCTTATCAGTAAAGCTTTTTTTAAGACTTGCCTCAAAAGCCTTGTTAAATTCCGCCACTTCATCTTGGCTTAATTTTTGATAATATTTAGATAAAGACAATTTTGCCATTAATTTATAATCAAAAACTTCGTCAAAAAGCTTAAAAATATTCTGTGCGGCGACTTTTTTATCGCCTTTTGTGTTTTGTAAGATTTTTAAACTCTCATTGATATTGTTTTGCATAAAACTTTCAATTTCATTTAAATTAAGTGCAAAAGCACTCAACGCTACTATGAGTAATAATAAGATTTTTCGCATTTTTCTTCCTATTTGCTAAGTTCTTTACGCCTTTGCTCGTAAGCATCACGCAAAAACGGATATAAATTCGGCGTATTATAATAAATTTCATCAATTTCATCAAGACGGAAGGAAAGCTCATTGGCAAAGCCGTAAGCCCCCACCAAAAAACTAGCATAATCAGGCTCAATATAAGCCGTAGGCATAGCATACCAAAGTGCTGGTAAGCTTAAAGTATCTCTTAAATTACTCGGTCCTAAAATAGGTAAAACGATATGAAAGCCCTCACCCACTCCCCAATGTGCCAAAACAAGTCCTAAATCTGCAGGATGCTTTTCTATCCCCATTTCACTAGCGATATCCCTAAGCCCACCAAAGCCCATAATGGAATTTGCGATAAAACGCTTAAGCTCATCACCAGCATTATCAAATTTAAGTTGCAAAACATTTCCCACTACACGAAAAGGTGCTAGTAAATTATCAAAAAAATTCCTCACACCAGAGCGCACGAAACTGGGTATTATAGCATTATAGCCCTTTAACGCAGGACGCATTACATAAGTATAAAGTCCGACATTAAATTCTGTTATCATTTTATTATAACCAGAAAGAGGGTCGCTAACTTCATATTGTTGATACTCTTTTTCAAAATCTTCCAATTTCTCAGCCACACTAACGCTAACAAAACCACAAAATAATAATAAAAATAATATCTTTTTCACACTTTTCCTTAAAGTTCAATATCCCAATAAAACTCCACCCATTCACTAGCCTCCTTAACGCTAAATTCAGGTTGTAAAAGGGCAGTTTTTTTGTAAAAAATCGTCGCAATTTTAAGCTCTATATGTGGAAATTTCGCCTTTAAAATTCTCTTAATTTCGCTCAAACTTTCCCCACTATCAACAATATCATCGATCAATAAAACTCTCTTATAAGCACTTAAATTTGGGATATTAAAAACCTCAACGCTATCAAGTTTTTTCGTATCATCATAATGGATACTATTTAAAGCAAATAAATTTCTAGTCTTTAGTGCTACCGCTAAAGAATGTCCAAGACTAAGTCCTCCTCTAGCTATGGCGACTAAGGCATCTGGTGCAAATTCCTCTTTCACTTTTTTTGCTAAAAATTTCACATCTTTTTCGAAATCTTCATAAGCGTAAAACATCATTTTCCTTAATTTAAAGCAATTAGTAAGAAATTTCCTAAAGAAATCAAGCTCAAAACGACAATCCCTACATTAATCTTATCCCACTCTCTTTTAAAAATTCTCACTAGCAAAAAGCTAATAAAACCAAAAGCAAAGCCCGAAGTTATCGAATAAGTCAGTGGCATCATAATGATAGTAAAAAAAGTGCCAACCACAATAGCACTATCACTAAAATCAATATTTTTCACTTCCATAAACATCAAAATTCCTACCATCACAAGCACTGGATAAATGGCATTTGGCGGTATAGCCTTAAAAAGTGGCAGTAAAAAAAGTGTAAAAGCAAAACAACAAGCCACGACAATAGCAACAAGCCCTGTCCTACCTCCACTCTCAACCCCTGTCGTGCTTTCCACAAAAGCCGTAACGGTCGAAGTGCCAACACCAGCCCCCAAAACCGAACTTGCCGCATCAGCCATTAAAGTTTTACCAAGCTTTTTTTCTCCCTCTACAGGCTTATCAAAAATTTTTCCCCTTGCCCCAACACCTGTAATCGTGCCAATGCTGTCAAAAAGCTGCGTAATAAAAAAAGTTAAAATCACAGGGATCATTGCCACGCTTAAAGCGCTTTTAATATCAAGCTCAAAAGCGATAGCGCCAAGTCCATTTTCTCGGCTAAAATTTGGTAAAGAAAAAATTTCATTAGGAAAAATTGCCCCTTCGATATTTAATTTTACTCCGTAATTTTGCATTAAATAAAATGCCACACTCCAAAGTGCTAAAGAGCTTAGTAAAACACCCAAAATAAAAGCCACTCTAAGTTTTAACGCCCAAAAAAATACGACTAAAATTAAAGAAAAAATTCCAAAAAGCACACTAGGATCTTTAAAATTTCCCACACCCACTAAAGTTGCATCATTTTTAACAATAATGCCCATCTTTTGAAGTCCCAAAAATGCTATAAAGCATCCTATACCAGCACAAATAGCAAGGCGTAAATCTTTAGGGATATTGCGTATGATCCAAAGGCGAAAATTTGTAAAAGAAAGAATTAAAAAAATAAAGCCTGATAAAAACACCGCCCCCAAAGCACTCTGCCAAGGAATTTGCTGTGCTATACAGACTGAAAAAGTGAAATAAGCGTTCATTCCCATACCCACACTCATCGCCACAGGGGTGTTTGCAAAAAGTCCGTTAAGTGTGCTTGCAATGATGGTGATTAAGGCAGTAGCGGTAATCAAAGCCTCCAAAGGCATACCTGTATTACTCACAATGTGAGAATTAACAGGGACAATATAAATCATCGTCAAAAAGGTCGTAATACCTGCTAAAAGCTCTGTTTTTACATTTGTGCCATTTTCTTTAAGCTTAAAAATACTCATTGATAATCCTTACATAAACTACACATCAATTTTGACATCAAAAGACTTAAAAATAAAAACCAAATTGACCCAAAACATTAATATTATATTGATCGCTAGCAAATTCATTAACTACATTAAATCCATAAAAAAACGAATTAGGATAAATAAAATGCGAAGTTAGCCCCCAAGTGATAAGATTAGAGTTAAGACGGTGATACTGCACGAAATCTTGATTAGGAAAATCTTTGAAACGCACATTATTTTCAATCGTTTTCCCACTTAATTTATATTCATAAATAAAAAAACTTCCAAGCTTTGTTTGCATCGCTTCTTGTGCTAAAAGATAAGACAAATTTAATCCACCAGCCAAAGAAGTGGTATGATGATTGATCGTATCGTAAGATTTAGCAAAGACAAGATTACCATTTTCACTAAAAGCATCTTGCTTGATAAAATTATAATTAAAATACGCCAAAGGCGTCAAAGTCAAATTATTAAAAACTTGAAAGTCCTTAGCTAGTCCTAATTGTAAGGAGCTAAGTAGATTGTCATAATTTGAGCTTAAAGAGCCATTTTGTCCTATAATTGTTCTTGTCATATCATTACTTGCTCTTGCTAAACTCGCACCGCTTAGAATTTTAAAATTTTGCAAATCTAAAATGTGATTAAATGAAAAATTAAAATATTTATTTTTCAAATTTGCATTTTCAAAATCAAGCCTAGTATCACTCACATCTAACCCAAAGCTTAATAGGGAATTTTCATTAACTGCCCCGCCTATGGTAAGATTTAAGCCCGTGCTTCGTCCGTGAAAATCATCGCCGTTAATTTTTTTGTAATTAGGGCTAAGATTCCAAATATACCTTTTATCAGCTCTATCCAGCAAGCCCAAATCCATAAAAACATCACTCTCAATACTAGCTGTTAATAAAGGATTTTTTTCTAAACTTGCCATTAAATTCCCGGAAGTAAAGCTTGGATTAAGAGCGCTCATCATATTTCTTTGTGCCAAAATGTGCTGCTGATAATAAAGTCCGGAAGCACTTTGCATATAGCTATTAGCCTCCAAACTTTCTAAAGTTTTCTCCATAGTTTTCGTATCTGTATTATCCAAAAAGGCAAAATAGTCTTTATATCTATCTTGTAAATTATGAATAGAGCGAATGCTTCTTAAGGATCGCCCTATAGTGCTATTCGCACTCTCATATGCGTCTTTTTTAATAACTGGCTTAACAATGATATGATTAGGTGGTGGCGTGGTCGTTGGTGGAGTAGTTGTTGGTGGTGGTGTAATTGGGCTTGGCTGGGGTTGTGGAGGCTTTGTAATGTCTGGTTGCGGAGTTGGCTGGGGTTGCGGAGCCGGTTGGGGCATTTTATCTTTATTAATGCTTGTTTTATCATTATCCAAAACAGCTACAAAATCCACAGCATTATTGCTTACTACCTCAACCGCTCCAAAACTACTTAAATGCGTTCCTAAATCTCCCAAATCAATGCTAACATAATGCCCACTTGTAAAAAATTTCGGCAAAGGGATATATTCTAATTTTCCGCCTTTAATCTCATAAGAATTTGCGATAAGCTTGGAATTTTTATCATTGCCAAAATCAAGTTGCAATTTAGAATTTTGCCCCTCTTGCGTGTATTTACCCTTAACGATCAAATCACTCAAATCTTCATTTCCAGCCCTTACTATGCCTTTATTTTCGAGGTTTTTACCCACTTCGCCATTACCGCTAAATAAGCCTCCCTCTAAAACTTTAACATCACCTGCTATTCTAGCTTTTTCCTTTTCGCTTTTATTATTTAAAGCTAGGCTACCATTTTTAATAATGGTCGCTCCCTCATAGCTATTATTCCCCGTTAAGATGAGCTTACCGCTACCCTCTTTGATAAATCCTACATTAAGATTTGCTAAATTTGTCGGTAAATTGATTGCGTCTTTTTTATGTAAGCTTTCGTCCCACTTTTTTTGGCTAATGTCATTACTAAAAGTTGCGTTGTGATTTTGCGTATCAAGGGTATAATACACCTCATTTTGCCCAGCGTAAGTGTTTGAAACATCGCTATCATTAAGGCGGTTAGCGTCCAAAGTCGCCAAGCCTTTCATAGCCTTAGCCACATCTAAAATTCCCTGCCCAAAAAGACTTTCTTTGCTGACTTTTTGAATAGAGGCATATTTGCTTTCGTCCACTCCGTAATATTCTGTGATGGGAGTATAAAATCTAGAATAACCCGCTTGAGAAAGGTCTCTTTTGACTTGATCTTTATCGATACTGCCGTCTGCTTTTTTAGGAATTTCTGTATCAATGTAAAAAATGGTATGAAAAGTTTTTTCCATAAGTATAGGTCTTTTACCAAGATATTCTACAACCTTTAATTTTGTCTCTTTTACCGTGAGTTTAGGAGCTATATAGTCTTTATTTGCCGTGCTTAAAAGCACATCGGCAATTTGTTTGCCATTTAAAAAAGGAAAGCGTTGTGCCACCAAAGCCGCTCCTCCACTTACCATAGGCGCTGCCATTGAAGTCCCACTTTGTGTGCGGTATAATTTTTGATCCACACGCCCAAAACTAGGTTTTTGCATATAAGCAGCATTAACATTGCTAATATTAGAACCCGGTGCAACTAGGCTAAAATTTTCCGCTCCCAAAAGTCCATTACTAAAACCAGACAAACCTTTACCATTAACCACAAGTTTGCCATCTTGATTTTTTGTAATTTGCGAAGAATCCACAGAACCCACTGCTAAAAAAGAACGCAATTCCTCATTATAAAGAGGGCTTAAAGCCATAATGCCAGGACTTATAATACCCTCATTACCCGCCGCAAAAACAACGAGAGTTTTATTTTCTTTTGCGAGTTGATTGAGTTGCTTGGCTGTAGAGTTTTGCTGAATTTGCTCAAAAAGCTCGTTAGAAGACTTATTTTTATAGGCATCAAGATAAAGCCCTGTTTGAGTCATACTTACAACAGGATAATTGGTTGAATTCCAGCTATTATTGATGATTTTGACATTTTTATCTTTAAAATAATCATAAACATTAGGGGCATTAAAGCTTCCACTACCCTTATTATTGCCAAAAATTTGCACCCCATAAAGTTTAGCATTATAGGCTACGCCGTGAGGATTATTCTCAGCTATATACTTAGCCCCTATAATGCCTGCGACATGGCTTCCGTGCGTATCTACGGAGTAATTAGGCGTGTAAGTCTTGCCATTAACCGTAGAAAAAGTTTGCTCTAAAACCTTATCTTTTAAGCTAGGATGCTCACCATTGATCGCCGAGTCTATAACCCCAACCCTAATCCCATCTCCGGTAATCGTTAGCTCATAAGCCTCTTTTGAGCCGATAAGCTCTTGATCGCTAAGGGCGTGAAGATTTAGAATTGTTACAAAAGATAAAAAAATACTTTTTTTCATTATTTCATTATGTCCTTATGTTTTAATAAATTTTAAGCTCGTTATAAAGGCTATCCCTTTCCACAGGGATTAAATTTGAGGTTTTAATCAGCTCAATGAAAGTCTCAAGCTTTGTCCCTTTAGCACTCTTAGCCCCACCCGCACTCTGTATGCTTTCTTTTTCTATCGTGCCGTCTAGATCATTTGCTCCAAATTCCTGTGCTACCATAGCTAAATTTAAACTCATAGTCGCCCAGTAAGCCTTAATATTTTTGATATTATCAAGCACCAGACGCGAAATGGCTATGGTTTTAAGAATCTCTTCGCTATCAAGCTGTTCTTTAACATCTAAAAAGCTATTATCCTTTTGCCATACAAGTGGGATAAAGGCGTTAAAACCACCCGTTTCATCTTGCAAGGCTCTAAGCCTTAGCATATGATCGATTCTATGTTCTCTTTTTTCTATATGCCCATAAAGCATAGTGGCATTACTTTGCCTACCCTTTTTATGCCAAATTTTGTGAATTTTAAGCCAATTTTCACTACTTACTTTACCTTTGCAAATTTTAGCGCGTATCTCTTCGTCAAAAATTTCAGCTCCTCCTCCGGGCATAGAATCTACGCCGTATTCTAGCATTTTCTCGACCACTTCTTCATAACTAAGTCCCCACCTACGATGGATAAAGTCAATTTCCGCTGCTGTTAGAGCTTTGATGTGAATTTGTGGGTAATTTTGTTTGATTTTTTGAAAAATTTCTAAATACCACTGCCAAGTTGTGTCCTTATTGTGTGCTGAGACGATATGCACTTCCTTTGTGCCGCGTTTTTGTGTGTCAGCAACGATGTTTAAAATTTCTTCGTGGCTCATTAGATAAGGATTAGGATTTTTCCTATGGGCTGAAAAGGCACAAAATTTACAAGTATCCGCACAAATATTTGTTGGGTTAATATGACGATTAAGATTAAAATACACCTTTTTGCCGTGTAGGGCGGTGCGTTTTTGATGAGCGAATTTTGCTAGGGTAAATAAGTCTAAATCATAAAGCCTATAAGCATCTTCTTCGCTAAGTCTTTCTTTACTTTCTAATTTTTGTATTAAATCACGCATTGCTTTCACTTTTATTTTTTTAAAAGCCTTATTATAAATTTTTCTTCTTAATAAAAGTTCATAAAAAGAATTTTGCTAAAATAATTTCAAATTTGAAAAAGGAACAATTTGCCAAGACAAAAATTAAAAGACGAGATTAAGCATTACAAAAGCTCCTGCCATAAGCTTTTTTTAAAGCAAGGTTTTTTTAGTATGCATCATAGTAAGCATATAGATGATTTTATCAACCGAGCTTTTATGATTGTTTTGGAGGAATTTTTTGAAGATTTTTTGCCGACTAAGGAGTTTGTGCCTTTTTGCATAGTGGCGAGGGATTATTATGCGAAAAATCATTTATGTTTTGATGAACCTATACCCTTACTTTTTGTGTATAAAAATTTAAAAATTTATCATTTAAAGCCTCTCATTAAAGCCTTGATTGAACTTTTAAATGATGTAGGTTTAAGGCTTGATTATATGATTTTAGAAAATGAAGGCTTAGGATATATTAGCGAAAAAGAGCTTTTAAATTCTCTCATACAAATGCGTTTTATAGGTGGCTCAAAGCTTTTATTTAAAGAAAGTAAAGCAAGGGTTCATTTGACGCTTAAAAAGCACTTAAACGCCCTTGCCTCAAATCTTTTTAAACCTTGCAAATTAGCCTTTTTAAAGCAGGATTTTAATATCCAAAAAGAGGACGGAGGATTGCAGGATTTAAGAAATTTAGATAATCTACTCACGCTTTTTAAAAAAGATAGTTCTAATTACGCACTTGCTTTCATCAATGAAAAAAATCTTAGCGAACTACGGCTAGCAAGTGAGTTTTTACTCTCTTTTAAATCCGCCCTTAATCTTCAAAGTCAAAAGGATAATAATGAATTTTCCCTTAATCACTCTCAAGATTTAGCAAATTTAATGTATAAAAGAGAAAAGAAAAATTTAAAAGCTAAAGAAAATTTAGTGCAAAAAATCTTAAATTCTATGCACACCATAAGCCTTTACAACGCCTTTTTAACGCAACAAATTCAAAATGAATTCGTTGGAGAAACAAATCAAAAGTATCATTTTTCTAGCTTTTTAAAGGCTATGGAATTTTTAAACTCACTTAAAGATGAACCGCATCATTTAAATATCAATTTAATTTTCGCACTCAAAGAAACACCCTTTTTAAAGGAAGAAAATGAAAAAATCCTAGAGCTTTTTAAAGGATTTTTTGAAAGAAAACATAGCTTTTTTATCTTAAAAATTTTGCTTGATAGTGGGAAATTAAAAGAGCTTTTTAAGCCTATGGTAAGGTTTTTAAGTAACGAAGAAAGTGATTATTGCTTCGATGTGGAGGCTTTTTTGGTGCTAGAAGAATTTGAAAAAAGGGATTTAGCACTTAAAGAAAATGCTCTTTTAAAACTCGTCATACTTTTTAGCAGCGTTAAAGAAGAAAACGAACTTTCTATGGGCGGGGTTTTTAGGGCGTTTGGTGCGAAATTGAAATTAGAAAATAAAGCATTAGAATTAGGACTTAAACTTTATAAAAATTTTGGCGCCTTAAAAGAGCTGGTCGAAAAAGAAGATATTTATAATCCTCTCATTTTATCCGCCCTACTTTCTAAGCTAGAAAATCTTAAAATCTTAGAGCTTTTAGCCCTTTTAACCAAAACAAAAGCACAAATTTCAAATGCCTCGCCCTTTTTTTACAAAGCCTTAGATAAGCTTTTAATCAATGCCAAATACGGCTTTGAAGATGCTAATTTACTAGAAGAAAGCACAAGAAGGGTTAAAAAAGAGCAAACCCTTAGAAGAACTAAGGCTTTTTTAGACTTAAATCCTCTTTTGCAAGATAAAATCACACATATTAAATCCAATCTTTTCATCATCAAAAACCCTTTTGAAGATATTATCAAAATCGCCCAAATTGCCCTTCATCAAAATTTTAAATTCTGGCTTAATACAGAAAGTAATTTAAGCCTTGAAATCATTTGTCAAAAAGACTTTAAAATCGAGCATTTTTTATATGCTTTGAGCGAATTTAATCTCATTTTTATGAGCTTTTATGAGCTTTTCGGTGATAAAATTTATCTTAAATTTGAATATGAAAATATCATCAATCAAACGCAAAAAGAAAGACTTTTAACACTTTTAAATGCAAATTTAAATTTAAATCACAAAAGAAAGATGAAAAAGCCAATCATTAAAAAAGATGAAGTAAAATTGGATTTAAATTATTCTAAAACTTATGCGAAATTAAATCTTAATACTAAAGACCAACAAGGTTTAATGGCATTTATAATGAATATTTTTCGTGGCTATGGCTTGCATTTAAGCACGGCTAAAATTCAAACCATACGCCAAAGGACACGCAATAGCTTCATTTTTGAAAAAAACGAAGCTATTTTGCAAAATCAAGACAAAATAATAAATTCTTTAATAAGCGAGTGAAAATGTGTGGGATAGTCGGCTACATCGGTAAAAATGAAAAAAAGCAAATCATACTAAATGGACTTAAAGAGCTAGAATATAGAGGCTATGATAGTGCGGGTATGGCTGTGATGAGTGAGGGTGAGCTTAGCTTTTTTAAAGCGGTTGGTAAGCTTGAAAATTTGGCAGATAAATGCAAAGAATTTCATAGCGAGGGCTTTGGCTTTGCCATAGGACACACAAGATGGGCGACACACGGAAAACCCACAGAAATCAACGCTCACCCACATTTAGGGCAGTATTCTTGCGTGATACACAATGGCATTATTGAAAACTACAAAGAGCTTAAAGACGAACTTGAAAAAGAGGGAGTGCAGTTTTTAAGCCAAACAGATACCGAAGTCATCGTGCAGCTTTTCGAATTTTACGCACACCATTTAGAAGCAAAAGAAGCCTTTAAAAAAACTATTTCGCGTTTAAAAGGAGCTTTTGCGACCTTGCTAATTAGCAAAAAAGAGCCAAATACTATCTTCTTTGCCAAAAATGCCGCCCCGCTTATCATAGGTAAAAACGCTCAAAATGAACTTTATTTTGCTAGTGGGGACGCTCCATTAATAGGCAATGTTGATGAAGTGATTTATTTAGAAGATTTAAGTTATGGCTATGCGGGGGAAAATGAACTTGTCATTTTTGAAAATGACAAATCGCTAAAACCTAGCTTTGTCAAACTTTCAGGCGATAAAGCTTATGCGAAAAAAGACGGCTTTCGCTTTTTTATGGAGAAGGAAATTTATGAACAAAGTCGCGTTTTAAGCGAAGTTTTAATGGGACGCATTGAGGGCGATAAGGTCGTTTTTGATGAACTTGAAAAAGAGGATTTAACACACTTTAGCGAAATCACTCTTTGTGCTTGTGGGACAAGCTATCACGCCGCTTTGGTAGGAAGCTATCTTTTAGAAAGAGTGGCTAAAATTCGCACAAAGGTAGAGATAGCAAGTGAATTTCGCTACCGCGAAGCTTTAATCGACCCTAACTCCCTTTTCATCGTCATCTCACAAAGCGGCGAGACAGCCGACACCCTAGAAGCCCTTAAAATCGCCAAAAATGCGGGAGTTAAAAGCCTTGCTATTTGTAATGTAGATAATTCCAACATCGTGCGTTTAGCAAATTTAAGCCTACTTACGCGTGCTGGCATAGAAAAGGGCGTAGCTTCCACTAAGGCTTTTGCGACACAGGTTTTAACGCTTTGGATGTTAGCCATTTTCATCGCACAAAAGAAAAATTTACCGATACAAGAGGATATTAAAGCTCTTTTGCATACGCCAAATTGTGTGCTTGTGAAGCAAAATTTACACGAAAGAATTCATCGCCTTTCTAAACGCTATTTAGACGGACACGGCTTTTTCTTCATCGGGCGTGATGTTTTCTACCCTTTAGCACTTGAGGGTGCTTTAAAGCTTAAAGAGCTTTCCTATCTTCACGCAGAGGGCTATCCAGCTGGAGAGATGAAGCACGGACCCATAGCCTTAGCAGATTCTAAACTCTACACCATAGCATTAATGCCTGAAAATTTACTCTATGAAAAAACGAAATCTAATGTCGAAGAACTCATCGCTAGAGATTCCACTCTACTTTGTATCTCACCTCTTGATTTTGACTTAAGTGATGATTTTATCAAAACAAAACAGCAAAGCCACTATATGTGTGAATTTTTCGAAATGATGCTTATCACGCAACTTTTAGCTATGGAAATTTCTATCCGCTTGGGTAATGATGTGGATATGCCGCGTAATCTTGCAAAAAGTGTAACGGTAGAATAAGCCCCAAAAAGGGGCTTTATAAAACTAAGCCTTAGGTCCTATCATCTTGCTAGGATCGACAAATTGGTTAAAATCTTGTTCACTCACAAGCCCTAATTCCATAGCACTTTCTTTAAGAGAAATGCCCTTTTTATGTGCGTTTTTAGCGACTTTAGCGGCATTTTCATAGCCTATGTGAGGATTAAGTGCGGTAACTAGCATTAAAGAATTATGCAAATTATGATCGATCCTTTCGCGATTTGGCTCTATACCCACAGCACAATGGATATTAAACGAATGTATAGAATCGGCTAATAAATCAAGACTTTGCAAGAAATTATAAATAATCACAGGCTTAAAGACATTTAGCTCAAAATTCCCTTGCGAAGCAGCAAAGCCTATCGTAGCGTCATTTCCCATTACTTGCACAGCGACCATAGTAAGAGCTTCACACTGGGTAGGATTAACTTTTCCCGGCATAATAGAGCTTCCCGGCTCATTTTCTGGGATTAAAATCTCGCCTAAACCACATCTAGGACCACTTGAAAGCCATCTTACATCATTAGCGATTTTCATCAAATTTGCCGCCAAGCCCTTCATCGCTCCGTGTGTGAAATTAATCGCATCGTGGCTTGTGAGAGCGTGGAATTTATTAGGACTTGAGACGAATTTCGTGCCTACAAGTTTTGTTAGCTCTTCGCTCACTTTTTCACTAAGCTCAGGATGTGCATTAAGCCCTGTGCCGACAGCCGTCCCACCGATAGCAAGTTCTCTTAAAGTAGGCAAAGAAGCGATGATTTGCTCTTTTGAGTGTAAAAGCATAGACAAATAGCCGCTAAATTCCTGTGCTAAAGTGAGTGGAGTAGCGTCTTGAAGGTGCGTTCTGCCTATTTTGATAATGCCATCAAATTCCTTCACTTTCTTTTCGAAAGTCGCAATCAAACCATCAAGAGCTGGGATAAGCTTTTTCTCCACTTGCTCCACAGCCACTATACTCATAGCCGTTGGGAAAGTATCGTTTGAGCTTTGACTCATATTAACATGATCATTAGGATGCACTAATTTTTCTTTACGAAAATCCCCACCCATAAGCTCTGTCGCTCTATTTGCAATGACTTCGTTCATATTCATATTGCTTTGTGTGCCAGAGCCTGTTTGCCAGATAGCGAGAGGGAAATTATCGTCAAATTTACCAGCTATGATTTCATCACAAGCTTTAATAATGGCATTTTTTTTAGCTTCATCAAGTTTGCCTAGCTTATGATTAACGATAGCAAGAGATTTTTTGAGATTTGCAAAAGCATAAATTAAAACCTTAGGCATTTTTTCGCAGCCTATTTTAAAATTCTCAAAACTTCTTTGCGTTTGTGCGCCCCAGTGCTTATCATTTGGCACTTTAATCTCACCCATAGTATCATGTTCGATTCTATATTCCATTTTCACTCCTTGTAAGAAATTCCTTAAATTTTAACACAATAAAGTTGAGTTTGTATAAATCAAACAAACAAACAATGAGATTAAATTTCTCATCATTTTATTTAAAAAATCCTATTTGCCCTATGAAATTCATCTATATTTACGAAAAAATTTTCATCAATTCCTCATCATTTTTTATATCTAACCACCACTTAGCATACCCTTTTGACACTTCCTTATCATCTGTGATAAACCATAATTGAACTTGAATTTTTTCTTTATTTTTATCACATTTATCTTTATCTCGCTTGTCATTTTAACTCCTGCTTAATAACTGACATTGTGGGTATTTTGGCAAATAGGCTTAAATGCTGAGGATTTTTTAAGATAAATTTTAGAATTTATAAATGGTGTCCACGGCGAGATTCGAACTCACGACCTCAAAATTAGGAATTTTGCGCTCTATCCAGCTGAGCTACGAGGACACAGGGTTGTAAAACAACCCTTAGTAAAGCTCTAAAGCCTTAAGCTCATCTTTTAAAATATCTTTTTGAGCTTTTAGCTTTTCTTTTTTAAATTTGTATTCTGCCTTAGGCATAGAATCTTGATTATCGCTTAATGTATCAAGCTCCTTTTTCTAAGGCTTCTAGTTTTGTGAGCTTATCTTGCTTGATTTGCAAAAGCTCTTTGTAAAAATTTGGATTATCCTTGCACTTTGTCTTCAGCGTAACAATGGCATTTTCCAAATCTCTAGCCCTTAAATTCGTTATCATATTTTTTAGCGTATTCTAATTCTTTTTCAAGCTTAAGAATTTTCTCTTCGCACTCATTTGCAAAGCTAAAACCCAACGCACACAATAAAAAAATAACAAATTTCATCATAGGCTAAATTTCCCTATCCGTTTCTTTTTTTAATGATTTCTTCAGAAACATTTTTAGGCACTTCATCATAGTGATCAAATTCCATAGAATAAGTCGCCCTGCCTTGAGTTTGAGAACGCAAATCGGTAGAATAGCCAAACATCTCAGCCAAAGGACAAAAGGCTGTGATGACCTTATTTCCACCACGCTCGTCCATAGAATTCACCTGACCGCGTCTTTTATTCAAGTCGCCTATCACATCGCCCATATAATCCTCAGGCGTTTCCACCTCCACCTTCATCATGGGCTCTAAAATCACAGCTCCAGCCTTCCTAGCACCCTCTTTAAAGCCCATTGAGGCAGCAAGTTTAAATGCCATTTCCGAAGAATCCACCTCGTGATAGCTCCCATCATAAACGCTCACCTTGACATCTTCCACAGGATAGCCCGCCAAAACTCCATTTTGAAGGGCTTCTTGTATGCCCTTATCCACGGCTGGAATGTATTCTTTTGGGATCACCCCGCCCTTGATGTCATTGACAAATTCATACCCACTACCCGGCTCCAAAGGCTCAAGACGCAAGAAAACATGCCCATACTGACCCCGACCACCCGATTGCTTGGCGTATTTGTATTCTTGCTCTACGGCTTTTCTTATAGTTTCTCTATAAGCAACTTGTGGCTGTCCGACTTCGGCTTCGACTTTAAATTCTCTAAGCA
The DNA here is from genome assembly GCF_030250085.1 of Campylobacter felis. Classification (NCBI taxonomy): domain Bacteria; kingdom Pseudomonadati; phylum Campylobacterota; class Epsilonproteobacteria; order Campylobacterales; family Campylobacteraceae; genus Campylobacter; species Campylobacter felis. The sequence continues at coordinate 47,368 of NZ_JANURX010000006.1, read as the reverse complement.
TTCTATCTACGATAATTTCAAGGTGCAATTCACCCATACCAGAAATGATCGTTTGCCCGCTTTCCTCATCTGTTGAAACCCTAAAGCTTGGATCTTCTTGGGCGAGTTTATTGAGAGCGATGGACATTTTTTCTTGATCTGCCTTAGTTTTAGGCTCAACGGCTACGGAGATAACCGGGTCTGGGAAGTCCATTCTCTCTAAAATAACCTTATCTTTCTCACTGGCTAAGGTATCTCCTGTGAGCGTATCTTTAAGCCCCACCACCGCGCCGATTTCACCCGCATAAAGCACCTTTATCTCTTCTCTTTTATTAGAGTGCATTTTCAAAAGTCTGCCTATACGCTCTTTTTTATCCTTGGTGGAATTATAGGCATAAGAGCCACTTTCAAGGCTTCCGCGATAGACGCGCACGAAAGTCAGCTGTCCCACAAAAGGATCAGTCATTATTTTAAAAGCGAGTCCTGCAAATTCGCCATCATCAGTAGAAGTTACTGAAACTTCGCTTCCGTCTTCATACTCGCCTTTAATGTTAGCCACCTCATCAGGTGCTGGTAAATAGGCTATGACTGCGTCAAGTAGGGGTTGAACGCCTTTATTTTTAAAGGCTGTTCCACAAAGCATAGGCACCATAGAAAGGCTCAAACAGCCGGCTTTTATCCCTGCTTTAATCTCCTCAAGGCTTAAATCCTCGCCCCCCAAATACTTCTCCATAAGCTCATCACTCGTCTCGCTTACTGCTTCTATCATTTTAACGCGGTATTCTTCAGCCTTTTCCTTAAGCTCGGCTGGAATTTCTTTCTCTACATAGTCAGTTGGCTTGCTTTCATCCTCCCAAACAAGAGCCTTCATCGTGATCAAATCAATCACGCCCTTGAAATTATCCTCCGCACCGATAGGAATTTGAAGAGGGACAGGATTTGCCTTAAGGCGGTTACGAATTTGCTCCTCCACATTGTAAAAATTAGCACCGATTCTATCCATTTTATTGACAAAAACTATTCTTGGAACGCCGTATTTGTTCGCCTGCCTCCAAACGGTCTCACTTTGAGGCTGCACCCCGCCCACAGAGCAAAACACTGCCACAGCTCCGTCCAAAACACGCATCGACCTTTCAACTTCGATAGTAAAATCCACATGTCCGGGAGTGTCTATAAGATTGATTTGAAAATTTTTCCAAAAACAAGTGGTCGCTGCGGAAGTTATCGTAATGCCTCTTTCTTTCTCTTGCTCCATCCAGTCCATAGTCGCAGCCCCATCATGCACTTCGCCTATTTTATGACTCATACCTGTGAAAAAGAGTATCCTCTCGCTTGTCGTTGTTTTGCCCGCATCGATGTGAGCAGCTATGCCTATATTTCTAACCTTTTTTAAAGGGGTCGTTCTTGACATCTTAGCCTCCTACCAGCGATAATGTGCAAAAGCTTTATTTGCTTCAGCCATTTTATAAGTGTCCTCTTTCTTTTTGAAAGATGCACCCTTAGAATTTGCCGCGTCCATTAATTCGCCAGCTAACTTTTCTATCATCGTTCTTTCGCTTCTTTTTCTAGCAAAAGAAATAATCCAGCGAATCGCCAAGGCTTGTTGCCTAGCAGGACGCACCTCAACAGGCACTTGGTAAGTCGCACCACCCACACGGCGTGATTTAACTTCAAGTAAAGGCTTAATGTTTTCAATAGCATCGTTAAAAATATCAATGCCCTTTTTCTCGCCACCTTTTTTATCAATAGCCTCTAAAGCACCATAAAGTATAGTTGTAGCGGTGCTTTTTTTACCATCATACATTAAAGAATTAATAAATTTTGTAATGATTTTATTACCATAAATTGGGTCGGGTAAGATTTCCCTTACGGGAGCTTTTCTTCTTCTCATTTTTTTCCTTCAAATTTAAAATTTTACTCAAACAAAATCAAATCAAACGGATTTGCCTGTTTTAACAATTATTTCGCGGCAGCTTTTGGACGCTTCGCACCATATTTAGAACGAGAAACCGTTCTCTTAGCCACGCCAGCAGTATCTAAAGCACCACGCACGATGTGATACTTCACACCCGGTAAGTCTTTCACCCTACCGCCACGCACTAAAACGATGCTATGCTCTTGGAGGTTATGACCCTCACCGCCGATATAGCTTATCACTTCAAAGCCACTAGTAAGTCTTACTTTGGCAACTTTTCTTAAAGCGGAGTTTGGTTTTCTAGGGGTTGTAGTATAAACCCTAGTGCAAACGCCTCTTCTTTGCGGACAATTTTTAAGCGCTGGAGACTTAGACTTTTCTAAGACCTTTTTACGCTCTTTACGAACCAACTGATTTATGGTAGGCACAATCATTCCTTTCTTAAAATGTAATAAAACTTGCGATTGTAGCTAAAATTTTCTTACAAAAATATAAACTATGATGAATTTGCAATAAGTTTTGGTATATTTGGATAAAATCCTATCTAAATTTAGATAGGATTAAAGATTATTGCTTGTTGGTATTATACTGCACATAAACCATATGAGTGGCTAAGTATTCCTCAAGTCCGTGCTTACCGTCAGCTCCACCTATGCCACTTTTACGCCAACCAGCGTGAAATCCTTGCATAGCTTCAAAATTTTCGCGGTTAATATAGGTTTCACCAAATTTAATTTCCCGACTAGCTCTCATCGCCACATCTAAATTTTGCGTATAAATAGAGCTTGTGAGACCATATTCGCAATCATTTGCCATATCAATAGCCTCATCAAGCGTGTCAAATTTAGCAATAGGCAAAATCGGTGCAAAAATTTCTTTTTGCATAATCTCATCTTCGTGTTTGACATTTGTAAGAACACTTGCAGGAAAATAATAACCACTCTCATCTGTAATTTTTCCACCACACTCTACCACAGCTCCTTTAGCTTTAGCTCTTTCAAGTATAGCTAGAGCATTATCGACTCCTGCTTGATTGACAAGCGGACCCATATCAAAATTTCCTTTTAGCGTATTTCCAACACTTACCTTACTCATAGCCTTGACAAATTTATCAACAAATTCATCATAAACGCTGCTATGCACATAAGCCCTTTCAGCGCAATTACAAACTTGACCATTATTACAAATTCGACTCGCCTTAATTGCTTCCACAGCTAAGTTAATATCCGCATCCTTACACACTATGGCAGGGGCTTTTCCTCCAAGCTCTAAAGAAACTTTGATGATATTTTTTGCGGCAGCTTCCATAACCCTCACTCCCGCCTCAACACTTCCCGTAAGGCTTACCATTCCTATATTTTCATTACTTGATAGTTCTTGTCCTACTACACTACCCTTACCTACGACCAAATTAAACACGCCTTTTGGCAAGGAGCTTTGTGAGACAAGTTTTGCAAATTCAAAGGCGTTGTTTGGAGTTTCACTACTTGGCTTGATGACTATAGTATTACCCGTTAGTAGAGCTGGAGCTAATTTCCTAACTATCAAAAAGAAAGGAAAATTCCAAGGCAAAATTCCACCTATTACGCCTATGGCACTTTTATACAAATAAATATGCTCATTAGCCCTATCACTTTGTATAATTTCACCCTCATATCTCCTAGCCCATTCAGCTGTATAATCCATATAATCAGCACTAAAAAGAATCTCCACACTAGCCAAAGCCCTAGTTTTCCCCTGCTCTTGCATTAAAACATTTGTCAAAAAATCAGCATTTTTGCGTATCAAATTTGCAATTTCTCTTAGATGATTTGCCCTCTCAATGGCAGGCTTTGCCTCCCAAGCTTTTTGTGCTTTTTTAGCCGCGTCAATAGCCCTTTGTGTATCTTCTAAAGAAGCACTAGCTACCCTTGAGATAAGCTCCTTTGTAGCAGGATTTAACACCTCGATAAATTCACCCTTATGTGGCACAAATTCCCCATCAATAAAATTATAATAAGTTGTCATTTTCTCTCCTTTAATCTAAATGAAACACTTCTTCCATATTAAGCCATTTTTGACCAGCATAACCTAAAGAGATTTGGCAAGGATCGGTTATTTTCCACCATTTTTGTGTGTTTTCGTCCCTTGCCATTTTAGCCATATCTGCTTCAAAATCAGCACCCACATACTCAAAATACGCAAATAAATATTCTCCAAATAAATAAATGGAGTAATTTTGGATATTACACGCCTTAATCATCTCACAAACGCCCTCATAAGGTTTTGCGTGAAGGGCTTTATATTCTGCTATTTTTTCCTTTTTGATTTTTATGATTTGACCGTATCTTTGCACCTATCCTCCTTGTAAAGTGATAAAGCATTTTTGTAAAAAATCTTATCTAAATTTTCAAAAATCCCGCTTTGTATGATAAAACTAGCCCATAAACTAGGGCTTAGTTTAGATACTGGATAATTACTCCCGAAAAGCAATCTTTCCTCACTGAAATTTTCCTTCAAAAAAGCAAAAAGCTCGAAAACAAATTCCTTTGAAATTTGAGGGCAAAAATCATCAGGAGCTGAAAGCTTAATGTATAAATTTGGGAAATTTTTTAAAAGACTTAAGGTTTTTTTATGCTCGTTAAGATGATTGATTTTAGGGTTTCCTAGATGATTTAGAATGACTTTTAAGCTTTTATTTTCTCTCAAAAAGGCTTCTAAATGATCGAGCTCGTCATTTTTCATACAGGCTTCAAAAGGAATTTGAAAGTTTTTTAAAATTTCTATTTTCTTTTTAAAATCTGCTTCAAATAGCCTTTTAGCACCCTTTTGACTGGTATGTAAAACCTCTCTAAATGAGCTAAGATTTTCTTTGTATCTTAAATCCGCCAAGCAAAGTAAAAGGCTATGAGTTTGCTTTAAAGAAAGAGCGTAAAGGCTTTCCTTATCTATATCATCGCCATTACACTCCACATATAAAGCACCTAAAAACTCGTAATTTTCATATTCTTTTTTCATCCTTGAAAAATCATAATTTTGATTGAGCCTTTCATCATCTTTTAGCCAAGAAATGGGAACTTCGTTTAAGTCCCAAAGATGCAAATGTGCATCGAAAATCTTTTGCATCTTAGGTCCTTATTTTAGAGCCAAAAAAGCCATACCAAGCCACATATAAAAATAAAGGCGCTAAAGATAAATACCCCATACTTGTGCCAAAACTATCATTAATCGCTCCCACAATAATAGGCATAATCGCCCCACCAACTATACTCATCACTAAAAGTGAGCCGGCTAATTTGACTTGATTAAAGGGAAGATTTTTAGTAGCAACGGCAAAAATAGTAGGAAAAGAAATACTCATAAAGAAAAATAAAGCTATGAGCAAAATAACACTTGAAATTCCACTTGAAAAATAAAGCCCCACGCAAATGAAAACATTGATTAAAGAATAAAGCCCTAAAATATACTCTCCTTTAATCTTTTTCATCAAAGGCGTAGAAACTATCCTACCAACCATAAAAGCAACCAAAGCAAGAGAAAAATAATAAGCCGCCTTTTCATCACTTAAGCCCTCATAATGCTCGGTAGCATAATTGATAAAAAATGCTCCTGCGGTGACTTGATTGGCAATGTATAAAAATTGTGCTAAGAGTCCTTTATTAAAATGACTATGCTTAAATACACCCAAAGGCTTAGAATCATCTTTTAAAGCATATTCATCACTCACCGCAGCACCTTCTGGAATTTTATTAAAAGCAAAAAGCGCAAGGATTAAAAGCACAATGATCGCAATACCAACATAAACAAGCTGGACATTACCCATATTTGCGACTAAGGCTTGCTCTATCATTTCCTTACTAGCACCTTCTTCTTGCTTAGTGATGGATAAAAATAAAGCACCGCCGATTAAAGGTCCTACAAACTGCCCTAAGCCGTTAAAACTTTGCGCGGCATTGATTCTAAAGCTGGCATTTTTTTCATCGCCAAGCTTTACCATATAAGGATTTGCACTTGTTTCTAAAGAGCCTATGCCACAAGCTAGAACAAAAAATGCAAATAAAAACAAATGAAAACTTGCTAAATTGGTCGCTGGTATAATGAGTAAAGCCCCTAAAGCATAAAGGGCTAAACCGAAAATAATGCCTATTTTGTAAGAAAATTTAGAAGCAATATAACCTGCTGGTAGGGCGATAACAAAATAAGCCCCAAAATAAGCAAGCTGTAAAAAGCCACTTTCGTGCTGGGTGATGTGAAGGTGATTTTGAAAATTCTTATTCATCACATCGATTAGTCCATAACTCACTCCCCATAAAAAGAAAAGCGAAGTAACTAAGATAATAGCGATTTTGATATTTTTTGATTGTGTTGTCATCTTTTCTCCTTTAGTTGAAATTTAAAGCCCTATCTAAATGCACATAGCCCCCATCAACAAAAAGAATTTGCCCAGTGGTGTGCGAAGCTAGGGGACTTAGCGTGAAAACTGCGGTATTTGCTATTTCCTCTATGCTAGTAAAACGCTGTCCTAGCGGTATGGTTTTAGCTATTTTTTCATATTGCTCTTTAGGATTAGGGAAATTTTGAAGCCATTTTTCATAAAGTGGTGTCATCACTTCAGCGGGTGCTAGGGCATTGACACGCACTTCATCTTTAGCAAAAGCACAAGCCCACTCTCTTGTAAAGCCTATTTGAGCGGCTTTTGCTGAAGCATAGGCGCTAGTTCTGCCCTGTCCTGTGAGTGCTGTTTTACTGACTATGTTTAAGATGCTACCTTTTTCTTTTTTGATATAGGGTAAGCATTCTTTTGCTAAGGTGTAGTAATGAAAGAGATTGTTTTCATAAGATTTGATTAAATCCTTAGTGCTTGTATTTTCTATGTGGAGATTATCATTTGCTCCGGCATTATTTACAAGGGCGTAGATTGAGCCGTATTTTTGATGAATTTCTTTGATGAGACTTTCGATTTTTTCATATTCTTTTAAATCGATTTGATAAAATCCAAATTTCCCACATTCTTCTTTAAATTCTTTTTCCAAATTCTTATCTATAGATGAGCGTGATAAAATCACAGGGATTCCTCCTTCTTTCGCCCAAAGTCTAGCTATACCAAGTCCTATGCCCTTAGCACCACCGCTAATGATACAAATTTTATCTTTAATCTTTAAGTCCATATATCCTCCTTTAATTAGCAAGTTGTAGCAAGTCGCCACACGGAAAAGTCATTTTGCTCGTTAAGCTCTGCTTTAACTAAATGTCCATCGCCTATTTTGACAATAAGCTCTATGAGTTCATCTCTTATATCTTCTTTAGTTTTCGCTCCGTCTAAAATTTCTCCTGCGTTAATGTCAATACAATCGTTCATATTTTGATAACAAAAGCTATTTGAACTCATCTTAATCGTAGGCACTATGGCTGATCCTGTTGGTGTGCCTCGACCTGTGGTAAAAACGCAAATATTAGCCCCGCCAGCGACCATAGCACTAAGCTGCTCTATGTCATTACCTGGAGTATTCATAAAGGTAAGCCCCTTAGAAAGCACAGGCTTAGCATAATCAATCACATCCATTAAGGTTCTTGTCCCAGCCTTATAAACACAGCCTAAAGATTTCTCCTCTATGCTACTTAGCCCTCCTGCTATATTTCCTGGGCTTGGATTTGCTCCTCTTATATCAGCGTGAAAAGATTTAACTAAATTCTCATAATTTAAAATCGTATCATAAACTTTTTTCGCCACTTTATCATTTTTTGCTCTTTTAGCAAGTAAGGCTTCACAGCCTATAAGTTCCGTAGTTTCTGCTAAGATAACTGCTCCGCCTTCATCGATGATAAAATCACTCAAACTCCCCAAAGCGGGATTAGCACTAAGTCCGCTATAACTATCACTTCCGCCGCACTCCGTGCCTAAAATCAAATCGCTAAAATCGCCTTCGCTTTTTTGAAAATTCGCCGCTTCTTTTAGCATAGCATTGATTATTTTTACTCCTTTTTCTATGCTTTTTTGGGAGCCGCCTTCTTCTTGTATGACTAAAAATTCGACCTTTTTATAGGGCGTGGCTTCTTTGATTTTTAAAGCAAGCACTTCAGCTTGTATGACTTCACAGCCAAGACCTACGATTAAAACGCCAAAAACATTAGCATTTGTGCCATGACCTATTAAAACATCTCTTGTTTGTAAAGCGTCAAATTCAAGCTGGGAGCAGCCGTGCTGGTGATTGATATATACAGCACCATCGCATTTTTTAGCGATATTTTCGCAGACCTTATTCGCACAATGCACGCTAGGTATGATGATGACTTTATTTCTTAGTCCAAATTTGTCATCTTCTCTTCTATAACCCATTATTTTTTTCATTTTTATCTCCTCGACCTCTAATGCCACTGGTATTATGGATATGCACCCATTCCCCCGCTTTAATATCACAATTTGCGCTTGCTATTGCTTGAGCGTATTTAATGACCTCTTCATTTTCTTTAATATCCCTTAAAGCAAATTTATGTCCGCTTGCTATATCGTTTAAAAGTTTTATGTTTTCTAGGATTTCTCCTTTTTGTAAATTGCGTAAAGCAGTGGCGACATTATCCTTTTCATTGATAATAATATAAGCTTTCATAATGCTACACCCGTTTCTTTTTCTATGCTTTTAATAAGAACTTTAGCCTCATCTAAACGCAAATTTAACGCCTCTTTTGTGCTAGGCGATAAAGGATGGACACTAGTATTTGCAAAGTCAAAGCCTCTTGCCTTTAAAAGCAGAGCAAAGCCCATAGGAAAAGTCAAGCTCATAGCAAATCTTATAGCCTTTAGTAAGCTTTTTTGCACTAATAAGGCTCTTTCGTAATTTTTTGTATCCATAGCACGATAAATTTCACTCATCAATTCAGGGAAAATCCCACCCATACTCGTCATAGAGCCTTTAGCGCCAGCTAATAAAGCTCCGGCATAAAATTCCTCCCTCCCCACAAATACATCAAAATTTGTAGGAACGACATCCAAGATATGATTTAAAAGCAGTGCATCTCCGCTACTATCTTTAATCCCAACAACTCCATCAAGCTTTGATACTTTTTCGATCAAATTTAAGCTCAGTGCTGGAGCAAACAAAGGGATATTATAGATATAAAGGGGGAGTTTAATGCTTTGTGTTAAATTTTTCACATATTCAAAAAGCGTTTCTTCATTGAGTTTGTAATAATAGGGCATAGCAAGCAATAAAGCATCAAGTCCTAACTCATAAGCTTTTTGAGCTAAAATAAGCGTATTTTGATACACAGGCGAAGCTATACCTGTAATGATGGGCTTATCATTTTTAGCAACTTTTTTAGTTAGCTCCATCAGCTTTACTTGTTCTTCTAATCCCAAAGCTTGAGAATCGCCAACGCTACCATTACAGAACAAGCCATCTAAACCCTTAGAAATTCCAAATTCGCAATAACGCATAAATTCTTTTTCATTAATGCTTTTGTCATTTTTGTAAGGTGTTAGTAAGGCTGGTAAAGTTCCTTTTAAAATTCTCATTTTGTATTCTCCTTTTGTATATACAAAAATATATTTATATACAAAAAATATAACAATTTTTTTTAAAAAATACAAATGAAATCAATCAAGCATTTTTTACTATTTTTAAATTCAATGTGCCTAAAATAAGCACTTGACTAAAATAATAAAAAAATAAATTTTTGTGAAATAATGTTACTAAAAGTAAAATATGCTAAAATTAACAGCAAAAAAAGGAGTATTTTGAGCTTACATCAACCCACTTTAAGAGTATTAAAAATTTTAGAACTTCTTGCTAACTCACAAGAAAGACTTACTTTAAGCACCATAGCCAAAAAACTAAACATTCCCACAAGCACCATTTATCCTATTTTACAAACCCTACAAGAAAAACAATATATTCAGTGTGATTTAAAGCATAAAACTTATCATTTAGACTTTCAAATTCTTGCTTTATCAAATCACATCAAAAGCGAAAATAAAGTCCTTGAACTGATTAAAAAGCATATGAAAACCATAAGAGATTTAACGCAACAAACTTGTCAAATGGGAATTTTAAAAGAAGGCAATGTGCTGTATTTGGAAAAAATAGACGCTAATAATCAAGTCCAACTCAAATCCTTCATAGGCACTTCTTACCCAGCTTATGCGACCTCTTTAGGCAAGGCTTTACTAGCAAATAAAAATAAAAATGAATTAAAAAAACTTTACCCACAAGCTTTTCAAAAAATCACAACAAAAACACTCAATAACATCGAGGAATTATATCAAGAATTAAAAAGCATCAAAAAAAATAAAATCGCCTTAGAAAGTGGCGAAATGAATCCGCAAATTGAATGTATGGCTATAGGGATAGAGCATAAAGGCAAGATTATAGCCGCCATTAGCATTTCATATTTGCTTTATTATTCTAATGAAAAATTTAGAGAAACAAATAAAAAAATTTTACAAGAAGAAAAAAATAAGATAGAAAAAGAGCTTAGCTTTAGTTTTCCGGATTTAGATGCTATTTATTAAAATAGCCCAAAAAAGGGCTATTATTCTTGTTCTTTAAGTTTTAAATTTTGCTCACCATAAAGTCCCGTTCCAACAGGGATAATACGACCCAAAATGACATTTTCCTTCAAGTCCTCTAAATAGTCAAATTTACCCGCTATACTTGCTTCTGTTAGCACCTTAGTCGTTTCTTGGAAAGAGGCTGCTGAGATGACACTATCACTTCCTATGGCTGCTCTAGTTACCCCTAAAAGCACAGGCTCTGCTATGGCTGGTTCGCCGCCCATTTTGACGATTTTTTCATTTTCTTCGCGGAATTTACGGCGTGAAACTAAATCTCCCTCGATAAATTTAGTATGCCCGCTATCGACCACCCTAACCTGCCTTAACATTTGAGAAACGATAACTTCAATATGTTTATCAGAGATCACAACACCCTGTCCGCGATACACTTGCTGAATTTCGCTAATAAGATAATAATGCAAAGCCTTTTCGCCTAAAATTTTAAGCACATCGTGGCTTGAAATCAAGCCGTCTGTAAGCTTTTCTCCAGCGTGGATAAATTCGCCATCTCTCACTTGGATATGCTTTGACTTATCGATAAGGTATTCTGCACTTGAACCATCTTCTGCCTCAATAATAATTCTTTCTTTAGAACGCAAAGGCTTGTCAAAACGCACAACTCCGTCAATCTCTGCTATCACAGCGGCATTTTTAGGCTTTCTCGCCTCAAAAAGCTCACTTACACGCGGCAAACCACCTGTGATGTCTTTAGATTTAGCCACCGCTTTTGGCGTTTTAGCTAAAACATCAGCTTGTGAAACTTTGTCTCCATCGTGGATAAAAATCACCGTTTTTGGCTCAAGCTGATAACGCGCAACTTTATCTCCCTTTCCAGCTATAAGTAAGGTAGGACGCACTCCACTTGGCAAATATTCATTAATCACCAAAGAACGCTTACCAGTCGCCTCGTCTAACTGCTCATCTGCACTATATCCAGCTTCAATATCCTCAAAGCTCACCACCCCATCAATCTCCGCTATGATAGTATTATTATACGCATCCCACTCGGCTATCACGCTTTTATCTTTTTTTGCCGCACTAGCTATAATGGCATTCACATCGTCTATAACCGCACTATCATCAAATTCTATTTTAGACTCTCTAGGGATATAATGCCTTTTTGCCTCTCTGTCATTTTCATCGGCAATGACAACAAAAAAGCCTTTTTCTTTGACTATATCGCCCTTTTTAACCTTACGCACTCTATCAAGCCCATCGCCTTTAAGAATGTAAAATTTCAAAGTTCCTGTTTCACCCGCTTTGATATCTTGCACGATAGGATCGCCATCTTTGACTAAAATTTCACTTGCATAAGGAATACGATTTGGCACATTCCAGCCCTCTTTAATCACCTCCACTATACTCTCATTTTCATTGACTTCACTGCCATTTTGGTAAGGCAAATAAAGCTTTCCGTCTATATTTCCGCTCACACCAGCTAACTCATTTGGCTTAGCCAAATCATATTTTCTTAATATAAATTTAGCCTCTTTTTTCTTATCTTTTATCGAAACAATCACATCTTCGTGAATGCTTTCTATGCTAATAGTTCCTTTAAATGGTGCTTTGATTTTTGGCTCCACAAGTAAAATCGCCGCATTTCTACGATTTGCAACGATATTTTTACCCTCTTTATTTTTATAGGTTTTAAGATTATAAAATCTTATAAAGCCCTCTTTTTGCGCACTTACTTGTCTATCCTGTAAGTCTGTGCTAGCCGTTCCACCGCTGTGGAAGGTTCTAAGCGTAAGCTGAGTCCCCGGCTCACCAATAGATTGTGCCGAGATAATGCCCACCGCCTCGCCCGGCTTGACAAGCTTACCTTCACCCAAATTCACACCATAGCACTTCGCACAAATACCCTTTTTAGCCTTACAAGTGATAGGAGTGCGGATATTTACACTCTTAATTCCACTTTCAGTAAGCACTCTAGCCTTCTCTTCGTCAATCAAAGCTCCCTCAGCAAAAAGAACAAAATTTGTAATAGGGTCAATCACATCTTCAGCCAAAACCCTACCCAAAATACGCTCTTCTAAAGTTTCTACTATGGAGCTATCAGCGGTGATTTCGTTAATCTCAATGCCCTCATGAGTGCCACAATCATAAGTTGTAATTTTAACATTTTGTGCCACATCGATAAGTTTTCTTGTCAAATACCCTGCATTTGCTGTTTTAAGTGCGGTATCAGCGAGTCCTTTTCTAGCTCCGTGTGTTGAGATGAAATACTCAAGCACATTAAGCCCTTCACGGAAATTTGAAATAATAGGCGTTTCAATAATGCTACCATCAGGCTTAGTCATCAAGCCTCTCATAGCGGCAAGTTGTGAAATTTGTGCTGCACTACCTCTTGCACCACTATCTGCCATCATATAAATAGAATTAAAACCCTCTTTGTCTTTTTGTACAAGCTCCATCATCTCTTTTGACAAAATATTATTCGTGCTTTTCCAAATATCTATAATTTTATTATATCTTTCGCCGGAAGTTATCAAGCCCAGATTGTAAGAATTTTGAATTTCTCTTACTTGCTTTTTAGCTGCATCAATCGCCTTTTGTTTTTCATTTGGCACGATAATATCAGCTATGGAGATAGAAACGCCTGCCTTAGTCGCATATTCAAAACCTAAATTTTTAAGCTTATCCAAAAAGCTTGCAGTGATCTTTAAGCCACCTTGCTTATAAACATAATCCACCAAAGCGGCAATGTCTTTTTTCTTTAGCACCTTATTCCACATATTTTCAGGGACAAAATCAGGCAAAATAGACTTAATAATCAAACGCCCAGCCGTAGTCGCACATTTACGCCCATCGATAATGGTTTGGATATTTGCATGAATATCAAGGCAATTTGACTCCATCGCCATTACAACCTCATCAATGCCTGTGCAAATTTTATGCGCTCCTTTTGCACCCACTTTTTCTAAAGAAAGATAATAAATTCCTAAAACCATATCTTGAGAAGGCACGGTAACGGATTTTCCACTCGCTGGTAAGAGGATATTCATAGAAGAAAGCATTAAGACCTTACATTCAGCAATAGCTTCTTGAGAAAGTGGCACATGCACAGCCATTTGATCGCCGTCAAAGTCCGCATTAAACGCCGCACACACTAAGGGGTGTAGCTGGATAGCCTTACCCTCGACTAAAACAGGGTGAAAAGCTTGGATAGAAAGCTTATGTAAAGTTGGGGCACGGTTAAGCATTACAGGGTGTCCTTCAACAACCTCTTCAAGGCACTCCCAAACTTCATTTGTTTTATTTTCTATCATTTTTTTAGCTTGCTTAACAGTAGTCGCATAGCCCTTTTCCTCAAGCTTAGCTAAAAGGTGTGGTTTAAAAAGCTCTAAAGCCATTTTTTTAGGCAAACCGCACTGGTCCATTCTAAGCTTAGGTCCTACAACGATAACGCTACGACCAGAGAAATCCACCCTTTTTCCCAGCAAATTCTGTCTAAAACGCCCTTGCTTGCCCTTAATAATCTCACTCAAAGACTTAAGCGGTCTTTTGTTTGCTCCCTTGACGGCATTTGCACGGCGACCATTATCAAATAACGCATCAACTGCTTCTTGAAGCATTCTTTTTTCATTTCTAATGATAATTTCAGGCGCGTCAAGTTCGATGAGTTTTTTAAGTCTTGTGTTTCTATTAATCACGCGGCGATACAAGTCATTAACATCACTAACCGCAAATTTACCTCCATCTAAAGCAACAAGAGGGCGTAAATCAGGTGGCAAAACGGGTAAATTTGTAATCATCATCCACTCAGGGCGATTTGGCACTGCGTCTTCGCTGTCAATATTTGCATTAAGATTAGAATTTAAGAAATTTTCTACCACTTTCAAACGCTTAATAATAGTCTTTTTCTTCGCTTCGGAATTTGTCGCTTGCATTTGCTCTTTGAGTTGATTTAATAAAGCAACTAAATCTAAATTTGCAAGCAAATCACGCACGACCTCTCCGCCCATTCTAGCTTTAAAATCGGTATTTTCATAGCGTTGCATTAAGCTTTGATACTGCTCTTCATTTAAAACATCACAAAATTCGACTTTTTTGGAATTTTCATTGTCATAATAAGCCTCGCCCGGATTCTCTACAATGTAAGCTTCATAGTATAACACACGCTCCAAATCCTTCATCTTAACACCAAGCAAAGTTCCTATACGACTTGGCAAAGAATTAACATACCAAATATGAGCCACAGGTGTTACAAGCTCGATATGCCCCATTCTAGAGCGACGCACTTTAGAATTTGCGACTTCAACACCACATTTTTCGCATTTTACGCCCTTAAAACGCATTTTTTTATATTTACCACAAAGACATTCATAATCTCGAATCGGTCCAAAAATTTTTGCACAAAAAAGTCCATCTCTTTCAGGTTTTAAAGTGCGATAATTAATCGTTTCAGGTTTTTTAACCTCACCGTAAGACCAAGATTTAATACGCTCAGGACTGGCTAATCTTAACTGAAACGCTTCAAAATCTCTAGGGCGATTTTCTTCTTTTATCTCTATTACTTTAAATTTACTCATTCTCTTCATCCTTATCAAAAATCTCAACATCTAAAGCCAAAGATTTAAGCTCGTTGGTTAAAACAAAAAAGGTTTCAGGTATGCCTGTGGCTGGGACATTTTCTCCCTTAGTTAAAGCCTTGTAGGCACTAAAACGCCCTTCAACATCATCGGATTTTATTGTTAGCATTTCGCGCAGGGTGTGCGCCGCGCCGTAAGCCTCCAAGGCCCAAACCTCCATTTCTCCAAATCTCTGTCCTCCAAAAAGTGCCTTACCACCCACAGGCTGTTGCGTTACAAGACTATAAGGTCCTGTGCTTCTTGCATGCACTTTTTCATCGACAAGGTGATGAAGTTTAAGCATATACATACATCCTACATGCACACGCTCAACAATCTTCTCCCCAGTGCGTCCGTCATAAAGTTCTGTTTTGCCGTCCATATCCACTTTAGCCATTTCAAAAAGTTTGGCAAATTCCTTTATATTAACCCCCTCAAAAACAGGAGTAGCAAATTTCACACCCCTACTCCAATCTCTTGCATAGTTTAAAAGCTCATCATCGTTTAAGCCCTCAACAAAGGCTTTTTCATTTGCAAGACGCGGGATAGAACAAATTTCTAGCATTTTCTTGCGTAAAGTCTTAACAAAATCTTTTTGCTTTTTATCAAAAATTTCTTGGATTTGCTCACCTAGTTTTAAGCCCACAAGTCCCAAATGGCTCTCTAAAATTTGCCCGATATTCATACGGCTAGGCACACCAAGCGGATTTAAAGCAATATCAACGCTTTTACCATTTGGAAGATAAGGCATATCCACCTCAGGCACTATGGTAGAAACGATACCTTTATTTCCGTGTCGTCCCGCCATTTTATCGCCAACCTTGAGTTTTCTTTTTGTCGCAATGTAAATTTTAACAAGTTTAACAACCCCACTTGGCAAGATATCATCTTTGTCTAAAATTTCAAGCTTTTCATCGTGTTCGGCTTTAAGCTTTTTCTTTTCATCTTGGAAGTGATTTTTTAAATCATCATACTGCTTTTGTATCTCTTTAGAATAAGCTTTTATGAGGCTTGTTAAGATAAAACGATTAACTTTTTCTAAATCCTCCCTAGCAACTTTTTGCCCCTTTTTATAGCTCTTACTACCTACTTTTTGCTCACTATTTAAAGGTGCCTTAGCTAAAAGAGCATAAACTCTTAGCATTTCCTCTCTATCCATCATTAAAAGTCTGTCGTGATACTCTTTTTCTAAAGCCATTTTTTCTTTATCATAAGACTTTAAGGCTCTATCATCTTTTTCATAACCTTTTTTAGTGAAAATTTTCACATCAACAACCACACCCTCTAAGGAAGCAGTAGCATATAAAGATTTATTAACAACATGCCCAGCTTTTTCTCCAAAAATAGCTCTTAAAAGCCTTTCCTCTGGCGTAGGCTTTACTTCCCCTTTAGGAGAAACCTTACCCACTAAAATCATACCCGGCTTTATATGAGTTCCAATTTTTGCGATACCGCTCTCATCGAGGTGTGCCACATCATCTTCTTTGACATTTGGAATATCTTTAGTAATTTCCTCAACGCCGTCTTTTAACTCTCTAGCCTCTATTTCTTTTTCATAAATATGCACACTTGTAAAAGTATCCTCACGGATAATTCTTTCACTCACAACAATGGCATCCTCATAATTGTAACCGTTCCAAGGCATAAAAGCGATAAGGGCATTTTTGCCTATAGCAAGTTCACCTTGGTCCATACTAGGACCATCGGCTATAACCTGCCCCGCTTCGACCACATCACCCTTTTTAACGATAGGATGTTGAACATAATTAGTATTTTGATTTGTTCTTAAATTCTTTTCTAGACTATAGTGGTCGATAAAAGGACCTTTTTCATCTTCACCTAAAATAAATATGCTTTTATTATCAACCTTTTCTATCACTCCCCCACGCTTAGCCTTAACAGCCTCCCACGCGTCCCTTGCAATAATTCTTTCCATACCAGTTCCCACTATAGGTGCAGAAGAAGTAAGCAGTGGCACAGCTTGGCGTTGCATATTTGAACCCATTAAGGCTCTGTTGGCATCATCGTGCTCTAAAAAGGGTATGAGCGAGGCGGCAACCCCCACCACCATACCCGAGCAAAGGTCTATGAGTCCGACCTCCTCGCGCCGCGCGAGTGTGGTTTCGCCATCCTGCCTCACCTCTACAAATTCCTCGAGGATATTGCCCTTGGAGTCGAGCTTTGTCGAAGCTGGAGCGATGAAAAGCCCCTCTTCTTGAGTAGCAGTGAGATAAACGACCTCATCACTCACTTTACCATTTTCCACCTTTCTATAAGGTGCTTCGACAAAGCCAAGCTCATTAACCTTAGCATAGGTAGAAAGGGTATTAATAAGACCGATATTTTGACCTTCTGGAGTTTCAACAGGACAAATTCTGCCATAATGAGTCGCATGCACATCACGCACCTCAAAACCTGCCCTTTCTTTCACTAAACCACCCTCGCCTAATGCAGATAAACGGCGTTTGTGAGTTACCTCACTTAAAGGGTTTGTTTGGTCCATAAATTGCGATAATTGCCCACCTGTAAAAAATTCCAAAATTGTTGTCGTAATCATCTTAGGATTAATCAAATCATAAGGCATCACCTTATCTAAATCCGCATTTAAAGAGCTAAATTTATCTCTAATCGCCTTTTGCATTTTTGTAAGCCCTAAGTGAAGCTCATTTGCTAAAAGCTCACCTATGGAGCGGATACGGCGATTACCTAAATGATCTCTATCATCGATATAACCCTTACCATTTTTAACCTTTATGAGATATTTTGCAGTCTTGATAATATCTTCATTTGTTAAAACTGTGGTGTATTCGGGCACATCAAGGGCTAATTTATGATTCATTTTCATACGACCAACTTTAGTCAAATCATATCTTTCTGGATTAAAAAATAAATCATTTACAAAAGCCTTAGCCGCATCTTTAACCACAGGCTCACCCGGACGCATAACCTTATAAATTCTAATCGCCGCCAAATCGTTTTCATCTTCTAAATTTTCGCTTTGCTTAAGTAATTTTAGAGTTTCACTATCTTGCATAAAAGAATTAATAATCGCCGCATCCACGCCATTTGCCAAATCATTAGCTATATTAAAGCTTTTTTGCTCTTTAATTTTAGCAAGTTTTCCCTCATCAATCAAAGTCAAAGAGTCAAAAAGCACTTCTCCGCTCTGCTTATCAACAATAGGACTTGCTAAGTATCTATTTATAAGAACTTCTAAAGGGTATTCCACCCATTTTAATCCATCTTTAACAAGCTGTTCAATTTTCTTTTTTGTTAATCTTTTACCAGCTGGATGAACAACCTTGCCTTTTTCATCTTTTATGTCATATTCTACTCTATCAACAAAATCATTTGGGTTAAATTCCGTTAAAAATTTATCTTTTTTCACATGAATGGTTTGGATAGGATAAAATAATTTTATAATATCTTGTTTTTTATATCCTAAAGCCCTAAAAAGCATAGTTATAGGCACTTTTCTTCTTTTATTTATCCTAACATAAAGCACATCTTTAGCATCATATTCAAAATAAAGCCACGAACCACGATCTGGTATGATTTGAGCAGTATAAACAAGCTTATTTGCCACCGTGGAGCTTTCCTCTTCTTTAAAAATCACACCCGGACTTCTATGAAGCTGATTAACCACAACTCTTTCTACACCATTAATAATAAAGGAAACTCTATCTGTCATTAAAGGAATTTCGCGTATAAAAATCTCTTGTTCTTTAATATCCTTAATGCCAACCTTTTCACCTGTTTTTTCATCTTTTTCGTGAAGAGTAAGACGAATTTTCATTTTCAAATTTACCGAATAAGTTAGCCCTCTTTCCATACATTCTCTTATGGTATATTTTGGCTTACCTATTTCACTACTTACATATTCTAATGAAAGTCTATTTTGTGGATCGTGGATAGGAAAAATGGATTTAAACACTTTCTCTATACCGCTTTCGCTTTTTGTATCACTAAGATTTAAAAAATAATCAAAACTTGCTTTTTGTAATTGAAGAAGATTTGGAATTTCAATTTGTTTGGAAATATTGGAGAAATCTACCCTAAAACGATTTCCTAATTTATTATTTAACATATATCTATACCTCATTGGTAAATTTGTAAATTTAAAAAGAAGACCTAAAAAATTTAGGTAAAAAAGGGAATTTGCAATCAATTCCCTTAAACATTAAAGCTTATTTTAACTCTACCTTAGCCCCAGCCCCTTCGAGTTGTTTTTTAGCCTCTTCAGCATCGGCTTTGGCCACGGCCTCTTTGAGGGTTGAAGGCGTTTGCTCAACTGCATCTTTTGCCTCTTTAAGTCCAAGACCTGTAAGAGCACGAACGATTTTAATAACTTCGATTTTCTTCGCACCGCTATCAGTTAAAACGATATCAAATTCAGTTTTTTCTTCAGCCGCATCAGCACCGCCAGCACCAGCAGCACCGCCAGCCACCATCACAGGAGCAGCAGAGACGCCAAATTTTTCTTCAAATTCTTTTACAAGTTCTGATAATTCAAGAACACTTAAATTTGAAATATACTCTAATACATCTTCTTTAGAAATTGCCATTTTTTATCCTTTTATTAATTTTCTGTTTCTTTTTTATTTTTTAACGCATTTAAACCAATGGTAAAATTGGTAATCGGCGCATTCCAAACTTGCAAAAGCATAGCAAGCAACTCATTGCGTGAAGGCATTTTAGCCAAAGCTTTAACCTTAGCGACATCTGCAACTTCGCCATCAATAAAGGCGGTTTTAATTTGAAACAAATCATTATTTTCTTCAAATTTTGCCGCGACTTTAGTTACGCTCAACTGGTCTTCGCCCCAAAGATAAATATTTGTATCTTTAAGAACTAAACCTGTTTTACCGGAATTATTGAGAGCAATGTTAGCCAAAGTGTTTTTAATGATTTTAACTTCAACACCATTTTCTCTTGCATTATTTCTAAGCTCTTCAAGTTTTTTTGTGCTAAGTCCCTTGTAGTTACATACCACAATGGCTTCACTTGCTTTAAAACCCTCTTCAAGCTTAGCGATAACTTCTACTTTCTCGCTTCTAGTCACATCTTCTCCTTTCCGATTGAGATTTCAAGCAGAGCGATTTCTCATTTAAGTCCTAAGACCTCGGCTATCTTCAATCTAAAATAAACATTTCAAAGAAAATCTTTCTCTCAAATGTTTATTTATAAGAGTTGTTTTCACAACTCTTATTTCATATCTAAAAGCTCTTGAACTTCAAGCTTTACAGATGGACTCATCGTTAAAGAAAGTGCAGCGTTTTTAATATATCTTCCCTTTGCAGCAGCTGGTTTATGCTTATTAATCGCCTTAACAAAGGTGCTAATATTTTCCAAAAGTTTTTCTTTTGTAAAGCTTACTTTTCCAAGTCCTGCGTGGATATTTCCTTGCTTATCAACGCGGAAATTTACCTGTCCGCTTTTTGCATTATGCACAGCTTGTGCCACATCCATAGTTACCGTGCCTGTTTTGGGATTTGGCATTAAACCCTTAGGTCCTAAAATTCTACCAACTTTACCCACAAGTCCCATTAAATTTGGTGTTGCAATTAACACATCGAAATTCATATTACCCTTTTGAATTTCTTCCACCAAATCATCGCTTCCTACTATATCCGCTCCAGCAGCTTGCGCTTCATCAGCTTTTGCATCTTTAGCAATCACAGCCACACGGACTTTCTTACCCGTTCCAGCAGGTAAAACTACCGAACCACGCACCATTTGGTCAGCGTGTCTTGGGTCAACATTAAGCTTTAAAGCAATCTCAACTGTCTCATCGAATTTAGCTGAAGCAAGAGTTTTTACAGCATCTACCGCTTCATTTAAAACATAATTTTTTTCAGAATCAATCTTTTTCGTTAATTCTTTTAATCTTTTTGTAATTTTCGCCATTATTTTCTCCGCATTTAAAGTGCTACCGCCTTAATCCCAGCGGTAAGGATTTATCAATCTACGATTTCAACACCCATAGAACGAGCCGAACCCGCAATAATCTTAGCAGCTTGGTCTCTATCTTTAGTGTTCAAATCCGCAAGTTTTTTATCTAC
The DNA here is from genome assembly GCF_030250085.1 of Campylobacter felis. Classification (NCBI taxonomy): domain Bacteria; kingdom Pseudomonadati; phylum Campylobacterota; class Epsilonproteobacteria; order Campylobacterales; family Campylobacteraceae; genus Campylobacter; species Campylobacter felis. The sequence continues at coordinate 26,311 of NZ_JANURX010000006.1, read as the reverse complement.
TATATCCAAAACTTGCACACGAGTTAGCTTACCAACCTTATTTTTAAGTGGGTTGTCCGCACCTTTACTAATACCCGCTGCTTTTTTAATCAAATCCGTAGCAGGAGGCTGTTTAGTAATAAAAGTAAAGCTTTTATCTGCATAAACTGTAATTACAACAGGGATATTAAAACCTGCCATATCCTTTGTTCTTTCGTTAAAAGCTTTACAAAATTCCATAATATTAACACCTTGCTGACCTAAAGCTGGACCAACAGGAGGTGATGGATTCGCTTTTGTAGCAGCGATTTGCAATTTAATTTCGCCTACGACCTTTTTAGCCATAACCAATCTCCTTTAAAAAAAATTTAAATGACTTTCTCAACTTGAGAATACAAAATTTCTACTGGTGTCGAACGCCCAAAAATAGAAACATTAAGCTTTAATAAACCACGAACCATATCATATTCTTCCACTATGCCCGTAAAATTCGCAAAAGGACCCTCTATAATTCTTACATTTTCGCCCGCTTCGAAAGAAATTTTAGGCTTAGGAGCAGCTTTATTATAAGCTTTTTCTAAGATTAAATTAATGTCTTTTTCGCTTAAAGGCGTGGGTTTTTTAGACTCGCCTATAAAACGCCCCACTTTTGGTAAAGACTGAATGCGATGCCAAAGCTCTGTATCTAGGTCCAAATTTGCAAAAACATAACCAGAATACAAACTTCTTTCGCTAATTTTTTCCTTACCATTTTTAAATTCAATCACATCTTCGGTTGGAACGACAATTTCTTTTAATCGCTCTTCAATTTTATTATCTTTAACTAAATTCTCAATAGCCCTCTTCACAGCCATTTCGCTACCAGCATAAGTTTGGATGGCATACCACTTGTGATTACTCATTATCAGTCCTCATCAAACAACAGAAGAAACAACAAAAGACATCAACCAATCCACCAATGCCAAAAACAAGGAGATGACGCTAACTACCACGAAAACAGCAATATAGGCATTACGAACCTGTTCTTTTAAAGGAAAAATGACCTTTCCTAATTCAGCTTTCGATAATTTAAAATAAGCTACGAATTTTTCCATCTACAAAACCTCTAATCATGGCAGGGCAAGAGGGATTCGAACCCCCAACCATCGGATTTGGAATCCGGCGCTCTACCGTTGGAGCTATTGCCCTAAGGACAAGCTTAACTTTTTAGCTTAACTTCTTTATGAAGTGTGTGTTTTTTTAATCTTGGACAATATTTCTTAAGCTCTAATTTTTCCGTAGTATTTTTGCTATTTTTATAAGTGCTGTAATTAATATCTCCACATTCTTCACACTTTAAACCAACTTTAACTCTCATCTAACTTTCCTTAAAATCAAAGCCAAGCTTTTAAACTTGGCTTTTTAAATTTACTTAATGATTTTAGAAACAACCCCAGAACCTACAGTCTTACCACCTTCACGGATAGCAAAACGCGTTCCTTCTTCAAGAGCTACTGGAGCAATGAGGCTAACAGTAATTCTTACATTCTCACCCGGCATAACCATCTCAACACCATCAGCCAGCTTAATAGAGCCTGTAACATCCGTTGTTCTTACATAAAATTGCGGACGGTAATTGTTGAAAAATGGAGTGTGGCGACCACCCTCATCTTTATTTAAAATATAAACTTCTGCCTCAAAATCCGTATGTGGAGTGATAGACTTTGGTTTAGCAAGAACCATACCACGAAGAACCTCTTCTTTTTTAGTTCCTCTTAAAAGCACACCGACATTATCGCCTGCCTCGCCTTGATCCATTTCTTTTCTAAACATCTCAACGCCTGTAACTGTTGTAGTTTGAGTATCTTTAATGCCAACAATTTCAATAGTATCGCCGACTTTAACCACACCTTTTTCAATTCTACCTGTTACAACGGTCCCACGACCTGAAATTGAAAAAACATCTTCAATAGGCATTAAGAAATCTTTTTCAGTATCTCTCACAGGAGTTGGGATATACTCATCAACTGCTTTCATAAGCTCCAAAACTTTCGCCGACCACTCGCCATCTTGACCTGCCTTAGCCTCTTCTAAAGCTTGGAGGGCAGAGCCTGAAATGATAGGCGTATCATCACCAGGGAAATCATAAGAGCTTAATAACTCTCTAATCTCCATTTCAACTAGCTCTAAAAGCTCGGCATCATCAACCATATCTGCCTTATTCATAAAAACCACAATGTAAGGAACGCCTACTTGACGCGAAAGCAAAATGTGCTCTCTGGTCTGTGGCATAGGACCATCTGCAGCAGAAACGACCAAAATCGCTCCGTCCATTTGCGCAGCACCTGTAATCATATTTTTAACATAGTCCGCGTGTCCAGGACAATCCACATGCGCGTAGTGGCGATTTTCTGTCTCATACTCAATGTGAGAAGTCGCGATGGTAATGCCACGCTCTTTTTCTTCGGGAGCGTTGTCGATATTGTCATAGTCTTTAAGCTCCGCCAAACCCTTTCTTGACAAAACAGCAGAAATTGCAGCTGTCAAAGTAGTTTTACCATGGTCCACATGACCGATGGTGCCGATGTTGACATGTGGCTTGTTACGAGAAAATTTTTCTTTAGCCATTTTATTCCTCCGTATAAAAATTAAATAAGCAAGTCTAAATTTATCTAAATTTTTTCAAATTATGGAGCTCATAGCGGGAATTGAACCCGCGACCTCTCCCTTACCAAGGGAGTGCTCTACCTCTGAGCCATACGAGCGCTCAGAAAAATTTACACATAAATAGACAACTAAAAACTCTTCAATAGGGAAATTCTGTAAGTATCATAAATACAGCTCCCAGTCAAACTTTGGAGCGGGAAACGGGACTCGAACCCGCGACCCTCAGCTTGGAAGGCTGATGCTCTAGCCAACTGAGCTACTCCCGCAAAGCCATGGTGGTGAGTCGTGGATTCGAACCACGGAAGGCAAAGCCAGCAGATTTACAGTCTGCCCTCGTTGGCCACTTGAGTAACTCACCTAAAAAATAACGCTAAAAACGATATCTGGTCAAACACTGCTAAAATTCAATGGAGCTGGTTAAGGGACTTGAACCCCCGACCTGCTGCTTACAAGGCAGCTGCTCTACCAACTGAGCTAAACCAGCGAATAAAAGTTGCAATTCTACCTTAAAAAAAATTTTTTGTCAAGAACTAGAAAAGGCAATCTTAAATTTTATGATTTTAAAGACTTCATTAAGAAAAAAACATAAAAACGCAAATGCCAATAAAGCTTCCAAAAAGGTCGCACTAATTTAGCTATAAAGAAAAATCGACTTTTAACTTGAGAACCGATGACGCTTTGCTCATTTTCTGGAAATTTAAGACTAAAACTCTCATCGACCCAAATATAACTCATAACCTTGTGGATATAAAACATATCTGTATAAAAATCTATGGGATAATACATCTTTTTTAAATTATCAAGCCATTTTAATGCGGCACTAGGTTTGATATAATAGGCAAAAGCACCAAAAGAAAATCTTTTTTCACAAAGATAAAGTTTATCCTTAATGTGCTTATAGCCGTAATTGCGGAATTTAACCTTTACAAATTCATAAGGGGTCTCTTTTAAAAAGTTAAGAAATTCGGCGAAGTCCCCCCCCCCCCCCTTCAAAATAAAAATCATCTTCTAAAATCAAGACCGCCTCATTAAGCTCTACACATTTTTGCCATAGGCTAAGATGACTTGCAAAGCAAGCAAGTTCAGTATCTAAAATGCCACAACCCCCTCCTCTACCACAAAAAGCAAGAGAACGAAATTTAGGAAAATAAGAGGTAAATTTTTCCATATTTTCTTTTATTTTCGCATCTATGGCTTCAAAAAATTCAAAGCTTATCTCATCTTTTAAATTTGGATAATTTTCAAAAAATCTTTCTATTTGTTTTTGCATAAGCTTTTTACGCTCCAAGCTTCTTTTTAAATTGATAATAAAAATTTTCATACTTTCCCTTATAAAATCATTGATGAAAATCAAAAAGATTTAAAAATTTCTTCGCTCTCTGGGTTTTTGGGCTTTGAAAAAATTCTTCGGGCTTAGAAATTTCGACTATCTCGCCATTATCCATAAAGACGATTTTATCCGCCACAGCCTTAGCAAAGCCCATTTCGTGCGTAACAATAAGCATAGTCATACCCTCTTTAGCAAGATTAAGCATTACCTCTAAAACCTCCCTCACAATCTCCGGGTCCAAAGCCGCCGTAACTTCATCAAAAAGCATTAGCATAGGATTCATACAAAGGCTTCTCACTATGGCGATGCGTTGCTTTTGTCCTCCGCTAAGTTCTCTTGGATAAGATTCAAGCTTATGTGAAAGTCCTACCTTTTCAAGCCAAATTTTAGCCTCATTTAAAACCTCTTCCTTATCTCTCTTTTGCACTTTTAAAGGTCCTAAAAGTATGTTTTCTTTCACACTTAAATGCTCAAAAAGCTCGTAAGATTGAAACACCATACCCACTTTTTGTCGTATTTTTGTCCATTGCTTATAATCTTTAGTAATTTTCTCCCCATCAATGTAAATCGCCCCAGAGGCAATCTCCTCAAGTCCATTAATGCAACGAAGTAGGGTCGATTTCCCACAGCCACTTGGTCCTAAAATAACAACAACTTCTTTTTGTTTAACTTCTAAATTGATATGATTTAAAGCCCTATGTGAGCCATAAAATTTCACTAAATTTTCTATCTTTAATATACTCATCTTAATTCCACCTTTTTTCCAACCTACCAGCATACAACGACAATGGATAACAAATGATAAAATAAAGCATAAAAATTAATCCATAAATCACAAAGGGCGCAAAATCATTTTGATTATGAAATTCTATGATTTGCTGTCCTACTTTGACAAGCTCAACCGCACCGATTAAATAAGCAAAAGTTGTGCTTTTTATCATACGCGTAAGTAAATTCATACTAAGAGGCGTAAGTCTTCTTAAGGCTTGCGGAATGATGATAAAAATATAAGTTTGTAGAGGATTTAAACCTAGTGCAGTGGCGGATTCGTATTGATGTTTGGGTATGCTTTGCAAAGAGCTTCGCACCAAGTCCATCATTTCAAAACTCCCCCAAATGCTAAAAACGATAATAGACGCTGCTACGCTACTTAAATCAAGTCCAAGCCATCTTGAAAAGCCAAAATATACAATAAAAAGCCACACCAAAAGTGGCATCACACGCACAAATTCCAAGCCAAAACGACAAATTACATAAATATAAGAATTCTTAAGACTCATCAAAATCCCAAGCAAAAGCCCACCAAAAGAAGTGATAACAATGCTCACAAAAGAAATTTCAAGAGTGATGAAAAGCCCCTCGCCAAGTCGCGAAAGGCTATTTAAATTTAAAATTTCAAGCATATCTTAGCCTTTTTTCTAGCCAAGAAAGTGTTAAAGAAAGCGGTAAGATAATCAACAAATAGCCCAAAAATAACATTAACAAAAGCTCATCTGTTTTATAAGTGAGCGAATTTAAACCTTTCATCAAAGTTACTAAATCAGGCAAAGCTATAATACTAACGACCGAAGTTTCTTTAATGAGAAAAATGATATTTGCACTAATGCCACTCATCGCCACTGCTAAAGCCTGAGGCAAAATCACATAACGCAAATTTCCAAAAGCACTAAAACCAAGGCTAAGCCCCGCCTCAAACTGCTGCTTCCTTACAGACTCTAAACCCGCCCTTAAAGCCTCCGCCATATAAGAACCACCTAAAAAACTAAGTCCCACAATGGCACAAGCAAAAGCCGGTCTTAAACTCTCATCGACACTAAGACAAAGTAAATTTAAAGGAAAAATATTTTCAAGATGAAGTCCTAGTTTTGGCAAGGCATAATATAAGAAGAAAAGTTGGATTAAAAGGGGAGTATTACGCGAAAATTCTATGTAAATTTTACATAAGTTTTCTAGAAATTTCAACTTAAAAAAACTCATCAAAACGCAAAAAAAGCCTATGATTAAAGAAAATACTATACCCCAAAAACTAAGCTTTAAAGTAAGCCAAGCCGCCTGTAAAAAAGCGGGAGTGTGCGTTAGTATAAAATGAAAATCCATATCTTTCCCACAAAATTTAACGATAATTTTAATCTTAAATTGTAACAAAAAATTGTTGCAAATTTCTTATGAAAAAAGTTCAATTTGCTTTAAATTTGCTATTTTGCATTATAATCTCGCAAAATATTATCAAGGTATAAGGATAAAGATGATTTTGCTTGATGGCAAGGCTTTAAGTCTTAAAATAAAAGACGAGCTTAAAAATATGAGTTTGACACTGAAAACTAAGGGCGTTGAGCCTTGCTTAGCGGTCATTTTGGTAGGCGATGATGAGGCGAGCAAAACCTATGTCAATGCTAAAGCCAAAGCTTGTGAGGCTTGTGAAATCAAATCTTTAGTCTATAAACTAGATATTAACACGACACAAAATGAACTTTTAGCCCTCATCAACACACTCAATTACGATGATAGTGTGCATGGCATTTTAGTTCAGCTCCCTCTACCACCGCACATTAATAAAAATTTAATTTTAGAAAGCATATTAAGCTCTAAAGATGTCGATGGTTTTCACCCCATCAATGTAGGCTATTTAAATTTAGGTATTGAAAGCGGTTTTTTACCTTGCACCCCTTTGGGAGTGATGAAGCTTTTAAAAGCTTACAATATCAATCTGGAGGGTTTAGATTCTGTAGTAATCGGTGCTTCAAATATTGTCGGTCGTCCTATGGCAACGATGCTTTTAAATGCGGGTGCTAGCGTAAGCATTTGCCATATCAAAACAAAGGATTTAAGGCTTTACACGCAAAAAGCGGACTTAATCATAGTCGCCACGGGCTGCGTGAATTTACTCAAAGAAGATATGGTGAAAGATGGGGCAATTATAGTCGATGTGGGGATTAACCGCATTGACAACCGTCTAGTGGGCGATGTCGATTTTGACAAAGTCTCCAAAAAAGCAAGTTTCATAAGTCCTGTTCCTGGCGGTGTAGGACCTATGACAATCGCGATGCTACTTGAAAATACTATTAAATCCGCCAAAAATAGACTTTTAAATCCTCAAATTTAAGGATCACTATGAATTTTCTTAAAAAATTTTATACTTTTTTTAATTCTTGGACTGGGACGATTATTTTTGTATTGCTTGTGATTTTTTTCTTTGTGCAAGCCTTTATTATCCCTAGTGGTTCGATGAAAAATAGCCTTTTAGTTGGAGAAATGCTTTTTGTGAAAAAATTTAGCTATGGGATTCCAACTCCACATATTCCTTGGCTTGAAATTCCTATTTTACCAGATTTTGATGATGATGGACATTTGATTAGCGGAGATGGTCCTAAAAGAGGAGATATAGTCGTTTTTAGATACCCTCACGATGAAAAAATTCATTTTGTTAAACGCTGCGTAGCTAAGGGTAATGATAGGGTTATTTATGCGAATAAAACGCTTTATGTGAGTATGAGTGAGGGAGAGGATTTTATGCGAGAAAATTATCCCAAAGATGACCTTATAAAACTTGGCGGACGACTTTTTGTCAAAGAGCCTTATAAACAAAAGGGAATTCACTATGAAGAGCAAGTTAATATGGATGATCTTATAGAAAAATATGCTCTCTTAGGGCAGTTTGCTATGACGAAAATTAATCTTAAAGAACTTGGAAATGCTTATGTTTTCGATGTGCCAGAAAATGAATATTTTATGATGGGAGATAATAGGGACTTTTCTTCGGATAGTCGTTTTTGGGGTTCTGTGCCTTATAAACTCATCGTAGGACAGCCTTGGTTTGTGTATATGTCCTTTGACAAAAACTATAATATACGCTGGGAAAGGATAGGACGCTTCGTAGATAGTTTAGAAAATGAAGAAAAATTCATCAAAGATGATGATAGTGGGGATACTTTAAGCTAGTCAAGGAGCGATTGATAAATTGCTCCTTTTTACACCAAACGCTTAAAAAAAACTGATGAAAAAATGAAAAATACTTGACAAATTAAAGAACTTTTTGGCATAATCACTTCTTTTATTTGTCTCCTTAGCTCAGCCGGTAGAGCATCTCCCTTTTAAGGAGGGGGCCGTTGGTTCGAATCCAACAGGGGACACCATTTTGGGTCGCTTAGCTCAGTTGGTAGAGCGCCACCCTTACAAGGTGGATGTCATAAGTTCGAGTCTTATAGCGACCACCATTGCTTCTTAGGTGCAGCGGTAGTTCAGCTGGTTAGAATGCCGCCCTGTCACGGCGGAGGTCGCGGGTTCGAGTCCCGTCCGCTGCGCCATTTATGTCTCCTTAGCTCAGCCGGTAGAGCATCTCCCTTTTAAGGAGGGGGCCGTTGGTTCGAATCCAACAGGGGACACCACTCTTTAGGGTTTGACTCTTTCGTCTAGTGGCCCAGGACAACACTCTCTCTGTGTGGAAACAGAGGTTCGAATCCTCTAAGGGTCGCCAAATTTGGTCGCTTAGCTCAGTTGGTAGAGCGCCACCCTTACAAGGTGGATGTCATAAGTTCGAGTCTTATAGCGACCACCATTGCTTCTTAGGTGCAGCGGTAGTTCAGCTGGTTAGAATGCCGCCCTGTCACGGCGGAGGTCGCGGGTTCGAGTCCCGTCCGCTGCGCCATAGTTTAATTAAACAAATTCACGGGAAGTTGTATAACATTTTTTATAAGATTAAAGGGTGTTTTAAGCGTATCAGCTAGAATTTGAGTTTGAAATTTAGGGTCATCAAGTGAGCCATTGACTTTGATATTTGTGCTAATTTCTTGATTTTTCCCTAAAATCACATAATTTAAAATCGGCACTTTAGAAATGGTATCAGAAGCCGACTTTAAAGTCTTAAGTTCTAAATTTAAATCTAGACTATTAAGTCTTAAATTTGCACTTCCTAAGCCAAATAAATCCACACTATCGCCATTAAGATTAATCGCAGTGAAGCTAAGTAGGTCTTTTTTACGATTAAATAGCACTTTACCATCTTGTATATGAAGTCCTTTTTGATTAAAAGTTGGTGCCCTAAACATCACTAAAGACGGCACAGTATCTATAAAAGAAACCAGCTGATTAATCCCTTTTAAATCCTTAACATAAGTATTTTTAACTTCAAATTCTCCCTCAAAAAATTCATCGCCACTTCCCTCGACTTTTGCATTAAAAACTCCCTCCCTAAAAGCCTCTTTTTGTAAAAAGAGATTTAAAAATTCATCATCCATATTATTTACCACTAAATTTAATCTTTGGGGAGATTTATGAAAAGTTATTTGTGCTTTACCGCTACTCGCATTAGCATTAAGGACGGCTTTATTTAAAGAAGCTTCCAAACGCTCAAAATGTAAAGTTTTATTCATATCTAAAAGGATAACACCTACATTTGCTCCGCCGATTTTAATATTGTGCGGATTTGTCTCCAAAGCAAAGCTTTTGTCGCTTTCTCCCTTTTCGTAAAGATAAGTGAGATTTTTAAAATGCAATTCTTTTAAAGCTGGAGTGAAAGTCGCACTTATCAAGTTGCTTTTTGAACGCAGTGTTAAATTCCCTCCCAAACCTTGAATTTCGAAGCTGTCGCTAGTATAAGGAACTTTTGCATTGATTAAAAAACGCCTCTCAAAACTCGCCTCATCAATGCTTACATTAAAATCATTAAAATTTCTACTCTTATAATGCAAACGCCTAATATCCCTTAATTCTAAACTTTTTGCTACACTCAAATAAGGCATAAAAATTTGTAAATTTTCTAAAGTTAGCTCTAGCCCTTCGCTAAAATTTAAATTTGCATTCCACGCGGGGATATAAAGCTTCACCGCTTCTTTATAATCTAGATTAAATTTCACATTTTGATTTCTCATATCAAAATAATCATCATAGTGAAGCCTTAAAAGCTCCGTGTCAAACACGCCATTTTTTTGCTCTAAATCAATATTTGCCTTTAAATTTGCACTTAAAAAATCGTTACTAACTCCATTTGCATTGATATTTAATTGACCATTATTAAATTGCACTGAGGCGGAGTTGATATTAAAATTTGCCAAAGAAAGCGTGGCATTACTTAAGGTCAAATCGCCCTTATAAAAAGTTTTTGCATTTTCATTAAAGCTTATTTTTAATTCCACGCTTCCGCTTGTTTTGCCACTTTTTTGATAAAAAGGCAAAGAAAAATCATAATTTTTCAAAGCATTGGCTAATTTTTCATCAAAAACGACCGCCCCACTTTTAATCAAAAGGTAAATTCCTGCTTTTTTAGAATCCAGCAAATCATACAAATACACCTTACTTCCACTTAAATTTGCTCCGTTATAACTTGCTTTTTCAAAATTTAAATCAAGCTTTTGTTTAGAAAAATTGATAGTAAGATTAGGGATTGTAATGGGCGTCATTTTCTCATCTAAACGCACCGATACATTTTTCGCAAAGCCTCTTGCCTTAAGTTCATCTAAATAATACTCTTTTTTGGAAAAGTCTGCAAAACCCTCCAAAAAATCCAAATGATAAAATTCTGCCTTAGCTCTTTCAAAAAGCCATAGGTCAAGCTCCTTTGGAAGCTGAGTTTGTTTTTTTATGTGTTTTGATAAAAGATTGATATTTTTAAGATTCATATCTTCAATTTTATAAGAAAGCTGCCCATTTTTAAAAGATAAAGTGGTATTAAAATCTAAAAAAGAAGAATCTGCCCTCGCTTTTAAATGATAAAATTCGCTTTTTGCATTAATATTTAAATCGCCCACTATATTAATGCCATATTCTTTTACGAAAAGCTTTTGAATTTGTGCCTTAAGCTCATCTTTTTCACGCTTTAAATCAAGCTTTAAAAAAAATAAATCTCCATCGACAAAAAATTCCTTACCATCAAAATAAATTTGCACCTTATGTTTGTCAAAAACAAGATTTTCCACATTGATCTCTTCAACAAAAGTATAAAGATATTTCAAATTCTTCGTAATTTTTAAAAGTTCTTTAGAGGCGAAATTTTGATTGTTTTTATTAGAATTTGCAGAAAGATTATTTTCATTAATGATAATATTTTTTGCTCTCACTATTAATTTTTTATCCATTTTTATATATAATTGCTCCAATTTTAAAAAATCAAATTGGACACTTGAGATGGAAATTCCGTTTTTAAGCACTAAAAATGCGATAAATATTAATCCTAAAATCCCTAATATAAAATATAAAATTTTCTTTTTCATACGCAACTTCTTTTTAATTTTCACTCTAGGGCTTGGGTTTTATCTTATCCAACCCTTGCCGAGCAATTCTGTCGTTCATATCCCTAAAGGCTCAGTAGGACAAATTATAACACATTTAAGGCAAAATCATTACGAATTAAGTGCGATTGATAAATATGTCCTCTTTTTGCTAGGACATCCACAATCAGGCTGGATTAATATAGGCACAAAGCCCCTAAATAGAGCCGAATTTTTACACAAGCTTACCATTTCAAAGGCAGCCCTACAAATCCTCACTTTAATCCCGGGCGAAACTAGCGTAGTATTTTTAGACCTTGTCGCACAAAAATTAGATTTAAATAAAGAAAAACTTTTAGCCGAATTTAAAAAACAAGCCCCTTATGAAGAAGGCGTTTTTTACCCTGAAACTTACAAAATTCCAAAAGGCATTACAGAAGACTTACTTATACAAATTCTACTTTCTTACGCACAAGCTCATTATAAAAAAACGGCGGAAAAAATTTTTGGTGAATATAACGCTAAAAAATGGCATCAATACATCATCACCGCTTCAGTGATTCAAAAAGAAGCTGCAAGTGAAGAGGAAATGCCCGTAGTCGCTAGTGTGATTTATAATAGACTTAAAATTGGCATGAAACTACAAATGGACGGGACTTTAAATTACGGCATTTATTCTCATGCTAAAATCACGCCCCAAAGAATAAGAGAGGATAATAGCCCTTATAATACTTACAAATTCGAAGGTCTGCCTAAGGAAGCCGTATGTAATGTCTCTTTAGCGGCGATTCGTGCGGCGATTTTCCCACAAAAAACAAATTATTTATATTTTATGCGTGATAAAAAGACAAAAAAACACATCTTCACAACAAATTTAAATGATCATAATAAAGTCATCAAAGAACAAAGATAAATAATGCAAAAAAAGATTTTTTGGCTTAATCTTTTCATCGTTATCATTATAGCCTTTAACCTCCGCTCTCCTATTACCTCAATAGGACCTGTGATTGATATTATCGCAAATTTTTACACACTTAATTCTACCTTTGCTGGTATTTTAACGGCTCTGCCCCTCGTAGCCTTTGGGACCATTTCTTTTTTGGTTGGTTATTTTTCACCACTTAAGGCTATTATTGTTGCCTTACTTTTAATCATAATAGGAGAATTAATCCGCTCTTATTTTGGACTTTTGGGGCTTTTTAGCGGTATGTTTTTATTAGGCTGTGGTATAGCCTTTGCAAATGTTTTGCTCCCTAGTTTCATTAAGGAAAAATTTCCCAATCAAATTTCCTCCTTAATGGGAATTTACAGTCTTGTTTTAAGCGTTTCCTCCATTTCTGGCATAGCCCTTGCAAGTCCGCTTTTAAAGCTTTTTGAAGTGCCTGAAGCTATGGCTTTTTGGCTTATTTTTGCTTTAATTGCTCTTTTTGCCTATTACCCACAAATGAAAAATGGCAGAATTAAACGCAAAAAAAGCAAAATTCCACTTAAAATCAAACTCTACACTCACAAAACCGCTTGGAAAATCACACTTTTTATGGGAATGCAAAGCTTCATAGCCTATGCTTTATTTTTTTGGTATGTGCTTTTCATCACGGAAAAGGGTTTTGATAAAAATTTCGCTACTAATGCCGTTTTACTTGCTCAGCTCGTAGCTCTACCCGTTTCGCTTTTTGGACCCTTACTTTTAGGCAAACTTCCACTTAAATTTCACACAAGCTATATTGCAAGCTTATGTGCTTTATATGTGGTGGCTCTTTTCATACTTTACGCCTTTGATAGTGCTTTTATGGTGCTTTTAAGTGCCTTTATTATGGGAATTCCTTGGGGTGGGGTTTTTGGCATAGCCTTGCTTTTCATCGCACAAAAAAGTCAAAATGCTAAAATCGCCACCAAGCTTTCGGCTTTTGCTCAAGGATGTGGTTATTTAATCGCCGCACAAGCACCTTGGATTATAGGCTTATTGCGTGATATTTTTCATACTTTTTCTTGGGGAATTTTGCTTTTAGTTTTTGTAGGCATAGGTGTTAATATCTTTGGCTACCTTGCCTACAAAGCTGATAAAATAAGTTTTAAATAGCTCTCACTCTTGTCTCTAGCCATTTGAGTGCTTTGGGATCATCTTGAAGGCGTGGAGCAAGCTTTTCTTTTACTTTTTGATGATAGGCATTAAGCCACCCTTTTTCTTTTTCATCAAGTAAATTTACATCAATGCAACTAAGCTCAAAAGGACAAAGTGTAACAGGTTTAAAATATAAAAATTCGCCATAAGCTGAGTTTTTAGGATTTTCTACCTTAGTATTAACAACTAAATTTTCAAGTCTCACACCCCATTTTTCCGCCTTATAAATCCCCGGCTCTATGGAGGTAAGCATACCTTCTTTAGCCCTTGTTTTTTCAAGCACAGGAGCAAAGTATGAAAGCACTTGCGGACCCTCATGAACATTTAAAAAATAGCCCACTCCGTGTCCTGTGCCGTGGATATAATCAAGCTGCTCCTCCCACAAAGGCTGCCTTGTAATAGCATCAAGTAAAGGCATAGCAATGTTTTTAGGAAAAATTGCTCTAGAAATGGCAATATGTGCCTTTAAGACAAGAGTGTAATCGTGAATTTGCTCCTCACACAAAACACCCACAGGCACAACCCTAGTAATGTCTGTCGTGCCGTTTTTATATTGTCCGCCTGAATCAATAAGCAAAAAGCCGTCTCCCTCAATATCTAAGCAGTTTTGCCTCTCTGCTTTATAATGTGGAAAAGCACCATTGCCCTTAAAAGCTGCTATGGTCGCAAAGCTATTACTAATATAAAAAGGACTTTTAGCTCTAAATTCCGTAATGCGCGTATCTATATCGACTTCATTAATTTTTTGCTTTTGTTCTAAAGCCTCTTCAAGCCACGCAAAAAAACGACACAAAGCCACGCCATCTTCTACCATCGCATCTTCTATGTGAGAAATTTCCCTTGCACCTTTAACCGCCTTTAAATGTGTGCTAGGATTAATCTCCTCTACAAGCTTAACGCTAGAATTTAAAGCTTCCACAAGTAAGGCTGTCATTCTAGTTGGCTCAATCAATAAGGTTGTATTTTCCAAGCTTTTTAACTCTTTAATGACACTCTCATAAGCACAAATTAAAACTCCCTCACTCTTAAGCTCTTCTTTTAAAGCACTAGAAATTTTACCCTCATCGACAAAAAGCAAAGTTTCATTTTGTTTAATTAATAAATGACTTAAAAACACAGGATTATACTCTACATCCGCACCCCTTAAATTTGTAAGATAAGCAATATCATCAAGACTTGAGATGAGATGATTTTCCGCTCCTAATTCACACATTTTTTGACGGACTAAAGCTATTTTTTCTTTAGCACTTAAGGCACAATATGCCTTTTCGTGAGCGTAAATTTGAGCCTTAGGTAAAGAGGGGCGATCGCTCCACATTAAGGCGATTAAATCGCAATGCTTAAGTGTGCAAAAGTCCTCTAGCTCTTTCTTAAGAGCAAGATTAAGCACGGCAAAATCACTGCCTAAAATTTGACCTTGTTTTAAATTTTTCTTAAGCCAATTTTGAAAAGTATTTTCTTTATCTTGCTTTTGCAAAACTACACCACTTCCCTCAAGCTGCTTTTGTGCCTGAAGCCAATACCTTCCATCCACCCACAAATAAGCCTCTTTTTGCGTAAAAAGCAAGGTCCCAACAGAACCCTTAAAACCGCTTAAAAAATCCTTAACCTTATAATAATCACACAAATACTCGCTTAAATGCGGATCCGCACTTACCACAAGATAAGCATCCACGCCATCTTCTTGCATAGCTTGGCGTAGCTTTTCTACCCTCTTTGCAAATTCGCTCATCATAGCCCCCACATTATCTTTCTAGTTTTTTGATGAATTTTTTAAGAATTAAAAGCACCACAGCCACGCCAAATAAAATCCACACGCATTGATAAAATAAATCAGGCAGGGTGGCTAAATTTTCTTCATTAGCATGCCCACCTATAAGTCCTGCTAGCACATTTCCCACTGAAATGCTTACAAACCAAAGTCCCATAACTTGAGATTTAATAGCACTAGGAGCGATTTTTGTCATAATAGAAAGTCCCACAGGTGAAAGGCAGAGCTCACCAAGGGTTAAAAATAAAAGGCTAAACACTATCCACCAAGGAGAAACCAAAAACGCACCTCCACTAGCCACAGCATTTGTAGCATTTTCAACGCCACCATTATTTGAAATGATACTACCTGCCGCAAAAGCCATAATCAAAAAGCCCACTCCAGCACCGATCAAGCCCAAAGAGAATTTAGTTAAAGAAGAAAACTCACAATTTCTTTTTGCCAAAAAGACCCAAATGCCCCCTATCACAGGTGCCAAAAAAATAACAAAGAGTGCGTTGATAGATTGAAGCCACACGGTTGGAATTTCATAGCCAAAAACCACTCTATCAGTGAGTTTATCAGCGAAAAAATTATAAGTGGTGTATTGTTGTTCAAAAACCGACCAAAACACAGCCGCAGCGAAAAATAAAACCACAAAAAGTATTAAATTTTTCTTTTCATCTTTTGTAAGAGAGGTTAAAAAGAAAAGATAAAGAAAATAAAGCCCAGCACACCATAAAATCACCATAGTCATACTTTTTGCAATCGCGACAGGATTAAGATTGATAACGCCACTCACACTTAAGATAGCGATACCTACAAGAGCGATGAAAAACACCGCGATGAAATAAGGAGCGTTTTTGTTATATTTTGTAGGCTTGTCCCAAGCCTCGTCCATACCGACCTTCTCATCAAATTCTTTAAAATCAGGCATAACCTTAAAAGCAAAAATTAAAAGCGCGATAAGCATACCAACGCCCCCGGCACCAAAGCCCAAATGCCAACCATACTGCGTTTGCAAAAAGCCTGTAACCAAAGGAGCCACGAAACCGCCTATATTAATCCCCATATAAAAAATCGTAAAGCCTGAATCGCGCCTAGGGTCGTTTTTATCATACATCATGCTCACCATAATCGAAGCACAAGTTTTAAAAAGCCCAGAACCTATAACAATAAGTGCTAAGCCCACAAAAAACAAAGCGGTATTAAAATAAGAAAGCCCTATACTCAAATGCCCCAAAGCAATGATAATAGAGCCTATGAAAACGGCTTTTTTTTGCCCTAGATAATTATCCGCCAACCAGCCACCCGGTAAAGTAGCCAAATAAATACAACCCCCAAAAATCCCAGCAATTGCCGAAGCCTCTTCCTTACTCATACCAAGTCCGCCGCTTAGCAAGGTCGCACTCATAAAAAGCACAAGCAAAGGACGAATTCCATAAAAAGAAAATCTCTCCCAAAGCTCGGTCATAAACAAAGAAAAAAGCGGCTTAGGATGTCCTAAAAATGCTTTATCGAGTTTTTGTGTATTTTGTTCTTGTTTCATACCACTTCCTTTTATTATTCGATAATCATTTTAATTATAACAAAAAATGTAGATTTTAGTAATATTTTAGATGAAATTATTTTAAGTTGTTACGATTTTACATATTTATTTTAAAGTGATTAATATTAAATTTAAATGGAGGCTTAAACTTAAGGCTTTTGCATTTTGCAATTCTATACTTTCAAATTTGAAAGCAAAATTCGAATTCTCAAGCTCATAAATAAATAGCAAAAGTTTTAAAAAATCGCCACTCAACTCCAAATCTAAAAAATGTTTTTGCAATAATTTTTCATCTTTGTAAGTATTTTGCAAATGGTTAATCAATAAATGATGCTTCCTACTTAACAATTCTATAAAATCCAAATAATCCTCATAATTTTTACTAAAAAATGCAATTTTTCCAAGCCCCTCTTCAAGCTTTAAATTTTGCTCCTTAAGTTCTATTTTAAGGTTTTTTTCTACATTTTCTAAATGCTTAATTTGCGATTTTCTTTCCAATAAAGTCTCGCCATTTAGACCTATAATTTCCTCCAAAAATCGCCCAGAAAAACTCTCATATAACTTAAATGCCAAAAATATCCCTAAAAATCCTAGCAAAATAGCAAAAAGTATCTTTTCTCTTAAATTTAAATTTTCCAAAAATGCTACCAAACTACTCATTTTTTAACTCCAAAATGAGTTCCTTAGAATTTGCATTGATAATTTCAAACATATTGTTTTTTTCTATTTTTTCCAAAGCCTTTATATAATCATTTTCCGCGTTAAAAACCAGTCTAATGCTATCTTTTAAGCTTAACGAAGAAATTTTAAGTCCATTTTGATTAAGAAAGCTAAAAATTTCATAAAGCTTAAGACTTTTCGCCTCATCTTTTTTAAAGTGTATCGCTAAAGCCGCTAAAAGCTCTTCATTTTGTCTTAATAAAAGCGTATTGTTTTTATAAGTTCGATTCAAATCTTTTAAATTTTCCTCCAAAATGAAAAGATTCTCATTGAGTTTTTTTAAATCAGCTTTTAAATTTTCATTATTTTGTTTGGTGATTTTATTTTGCGTGTATTTAGGATAATCTTTCCAAAATAAAACGCCCAAAGTCCCTAAAAAACAAGATAAAAATAATAAAAAAGCCAAAATAAAAGGCTTTAAATTCAATTCATTTTTTTTAATAAAATCTGTCTCATTAGAAAAATGACAAAGAGAGCAAAGCGTCTTTTGTGGCTCTTCTTTAAAAAAGCTCTCCACGCTTAAATGTCTATGATACCCACTAAGCCACACGCCAAAAGCGAATTTATCATTGACACTTAGCACTAAATCATTTTGCTCTAAAAGCTCTAAAATTCCATAATTTTGAAAGAAAAGATCCTTATTTTCTTTCAAATCTAAATCCCTCAAGCTAAATTGCGGTAAATTTTTAAGCTCTGTAAAATAGCCATTTTTAAAATAACTTATAAAACTTAATGTTTCTCCAAAAAATACAACGCAAAATTTTTTCTCTTGGATAAATTTAGGGGTTAAAGCACTAAAAATAAGAGGCTGGGGATAAACGCTTTCTTTTTTGTCTAAATTTTTAATATGTGTTAAGAAAATATGAGCGTTTTCATTTTCCCTAAAAACACTCATTTGATATTCAAAAGCATTATTTAAATGAAGCTCCTCCACGACACTTTCAAACAACACATCATTTTCTAAAAATGCGTCTTTTTTCACATAAAAAAGCTTATCAAAACTTATAAATTCACGCTTTTTACTCTTCATACTCTAGCATTTTTTTTAGAAAATTTTCATCTTTTTGCCAAGCCTTTTTTACCACAACAAAGAGTTTTAAAAGCACCTTTTTTTGCGTTAAATTTTCTATCTTAATTCTTGCTTTTTGCCCTATTCTTCTAAGAGTCGCTCCCTCTTTTCCTATAATCATTGCTTTGTGAGAATTTGTGTCGGTGATAATTTGCGCGTGGATAATGAGAAGATGTGGCTTTTCTTTTACATTTTGCATTAAAACCTCACTACAATAAGGCAGCTCCTCGCTTAAATTTTCATACAAACTCTCTAAAATAAAATCTCTAAAAAGCTCTTTTTCGCTACTTGGCGTTAGAAATTCGCTATTATAAAAATGTGTGTGAGAAGGAAGAAGTTTTACAATTTCATCTAAAAGGGCTTTTTTATAGCTTTTTTGCTTACAAGAATAAGGCAAAATAGCCTCAAAATGACTGCTAAATTTCGCATATTCGCTTAATTTTTGAAGCACTTCCTCATTTTTAGCTAAATCGACCTTATTTAGCACGACAAGGTGCGGAATTTGCGGCTTTAAAGCAAGGAATTTTTCATAATCATTTATTTCATCAAAAATACTCGCCACAAAAACGATGACATCACAATCTTTCATAGCCTTTAACGCACTTTGGATTAAAAGCTGATTAAAAGAAGCTTTGCTTTCGTGAAGACCGGGCGTGTCGATAAAGATGAGCTGATTATCTCCTTGCATTACTATGGCTTTGATTTTGCGTCTTGTAGCGTTTTGTTTGTGAGAAACAAGGGCGATTTTTTCCTCAAGTAAGGAATTAATCAGCGTGCTTTTACCTGCATTTGTGCGACCTATGAGGCTTATAAAGCCACTTTTCACAAAATATACCTTGCTAAATCTTTATTTTCTACAATAGAGCTTAATTTTTCTTCAACCATCTTTTTATCCACAACGAAGCTTTTGCCAGCATACTCATCAGCCTCAAAACTTAAGTCCTCAAGTAATTTTTCTATTACCGTATGCAGTCTTCTTGCCCCTATATCTTGCATTTCTTCATTAGCTCTTGAAGCGATTTTAGCGATCTCTCTTATAGCCTCATCGTCAAATTCTAAGCTTAAATTTTCTGTTTTTAAAAGCTCTATATATTGCTTTAAAAGGGAGTTTTTAGGACGGGTTAAAATGGCATATAAAGCCTCATCATCAAGGTTATCAAGCTCCACTCTTAAAGGAAAACGCCCTTGAAGTTCTGGGATTAAGTCGCTTGGTTTGCTAAGATGAAAAGCCCCCGCCGCGATGAAAAGGATATGATCGGTTTTTACAATTCCTAGCTTAGTTTGTACGCTTGAGCCTTCTACTATGGGGAGTAAGTCCCTTTGAACGCCCTCTTTGCTAGGGTCTTGGCGGTTAGAATTTCCGCTTGAAACGGCGATTTTATCTATCTCATCGATAAAGATAATCCCCTCATTTTCCACACGCCTTAAAGCCTCGCTTTTAATGTTTTCTGTGTCTAAAATTTTATCACTCGCCTCGCTTTTAAGGGTATTTCTAGCGTCCTTTATCTTCATCTCTTTTTTGACTTTTTTACTGCCTACGCCTATGACCTTTACCATATCTTGCATTGCACTCATTTCAGGGGGGAGGTTTGGATTAGTATCGAACATATTTTGCGAAATTTCAAGCTCTATCACACTCTCATCTAAGTCCCCATTTTTAAGCTTAACTCGCATTTTTTCAAGGCTGTTTTGATACTCTTCTTGTTTTTCCTCGCTCACGCCTTTAGGAAGAGGTGGTAAAAGCTTTTCTAAAATTTTATCCTCAATATAAGCTTCGATTTTATCTTGATTTTTCTCTCTTTGCTCGTTTTTGACTAAATTTAAAGCTGTATTTGCAAGGTCTCTTACCATACTTTCGACATCACGCCCTACAAAGCCTACTTCTGTATATTTACTCGCTTCGATTTTGATGAAGGGAAAGCCCATCATCTTAGCCAAACGCCTCGCAATCTCCGTTTTACCCACGCCCGTTGAGCCTATCATCAAAATATTTTTAGGCATTATGTCATCTTGAAGTTCGGGGCTAAGTTTCATTCTGCGGTAGCGGTTTCTTAGGGCTATGGCGATGATTTTTTTCGCATTTTTCTGCCCTATGACATAATCATCTAAAAATTTAACAATTTCTTTTGGGGTTAAATTCATTTTTCATCCTCAATTACATAAGTTTTAATGTTGGTATTTGTATAAACACAAATTTCTCCAGCTATCGTTAAGCTTGATTTAACCAGCTCTTCTTCGTCTAAATTTTGGGCGTGTTTTTGTAAGGCTCTAGCCGCTGAAAGTGCGTAATTTCCCCCACTTCCTATGGCTGCGATTTGCCCGTCTTCTGGCTCTACCACATCACCCGTGCCAGAAAGTAAAAAGATATGCTTTCTATCAAGCACGAGCATCATAGCTTCAAGCTTTCTTAAATACTTATCCTTACGCCATTCTTTAGAAAAGTCAATCGCCGCTTTAAGCAAATCGCCCTTAGAGCTTTGGAGCAAATTTTCAAACATATCAAAGAGATTAAAAGCATCCGCCGTGCTACCTGCAAAACCTGCCAAAACCTTGCCATTATTTAATTTGCGGATTTTGACGGCATTGCCTTTCATTATGGTATTTCCAAGGCTTACTTGCCCATCGCCGCCGATGACGGATTTATTTTTACCCTTATAAGCTAATATCGTTGTAGCGTGAAACATTACTTCGCCTTAACTTCAATCTTAAATTCCGCGTGGATGGCGTGTCCTAGCTTTACGCTGATAGTATGCAAACCTAGATTTTTAATTGTCTCACACTCTAAACTTTTCTTGTCTAGCTCGATACTTGTTTGATTTTTAAGGGCTTGAGCGATATCTTCTTTTGTAACCCCACCAAACAAACTACCATTTGCCCCCACAGGCTTAGAAATTGTAAGCGTAACTTTGGCAAGTTCGCTTTTAAGCTTTTCCAAATTTGCAAGTTCAAAACGCAAATTTTCCGCCTCTTTTTTCTTATCACTTTCATATTTTCTTAAAACTTCAGTTGTAGCGGCTTTAGCAAAACCTTTAGCGATGAGAAAATTCTGCCCATAGCCGTCCTTGACTTCCTTGACCTCTCCAGCCTTACCCAAACTTTTCACATCTTTAATCAATAAAACTTTCATCATTTTTCCTTATAAAATAAAAACTAATTCTAACGCAAATTTATAAACAAATTTGAAAATTCAAAGCTGGAACGCTTTTTGCTGGGTTTTAAGAGATATTGAAATGAAGGCAGTGAAATGTTTAATAATAAAGTTATTTTAATCACAGGCGGAACAGGTTCGTTTGGCAAGACCTACACTAAGGTTTTATTGCAAAACTACAAGCCCAAAAAAATCATCATTTATTCGCGTGATGAGTTAAAGCAATTTGAAATGGCAAGTATGTTTAACGCCCCTTGTATGCGGTATTTCATCGGCGATGTAAGAGATAAAGAAAGGCTTAAAAAAGCGACTAAAGATGTGGATTTTATCATACACGCTGCGGCAATGAAACATGTGCCAATAGCTGAATATAACCCTATGGAGTGCATTAAAACTAATATCCACGGCGCACAAAATGTTATTGATGCTTGTTTTGAAAATGGCGTGAAAAAGTGCATAGCCCTAAGCACGGATAAGGCTTGTAATCCTGTGAATTTATACGGAGCGACTAAGCTTGCTAGTGATAAGCTTTTTGTCGCAGCAAATAATATGGCAGGGGAAAATCACACACGCTTTAGCGTTACAAGGTATGGTAATGTCGTAGGTTCAAGGGGTTCTGTGGTGCCGTTTTTTAAAAAACTCATTAATGAGGGAGCAAAGGAGCTTCCCATCACAGATGTTAGAATGACGCGTTTTTGGATAAGCCTTGAAAATGGTGTGAAATTTGTGTTTGAAAATTTTAAGGCTATGCACGGCGGCGAAATTTTTATCCCTAAAATTCCCTCAATGAAAATCGTTGATTTAGCCCACGCTTTAGCACCCAAATTAAAGCATAAAATTATAGGTATTAGAGCGGGGGAAAAATTACACGAAATTATGATTTCAAGTGATGATAGCCACTTAACTTATGAGTTTGAAAACTACTATGCCATAAGTCCTAGTATTAAATTTATCGACACGCACACGGATTTTAGTGTCAATGCTTTGGGCGAAAAGGGGCAAAAAGTGCCAAATGGCTTTTCTTATAGCTCGGATAATAATCCTTTATGGGCGAGTGAAAAAGAGCTTTTAGACATCATTAATGAGGGGTTTTAATGCTATCTTATTCTCATCAAAACATTACCCAAGATGATATTGAAGTCGTTATAAGAGCCTTAAAAGAGGATTTTTTAACCTGTGGGGCTAAGGTAGAGGAATTTGAAAAAGCCTTAGCAAAATATGTAGGCGTAAAAGCCGCTTGTGTGGTAAATTCCGCCACTTCGGCACTGCATTTAGCCTATCTTGCTTTAAATGTTAAGGGCAAAATTGTTCTTACCACGCCTCTTACCTTCATCGCCACTTCAAATGCCGCTTTAATGGCAGGAGCTAAGGTGGAATTCATCGACATAGGCACGGACGGCAATATTGACGCTAAAAAGCTAAGAGCTAGGCTTGAAAAAGGAAGTGAAAATATCGGTGCGGTGGCGGTGGTGGATTTTGCAGGGCAAAGCGTAGAGATAGATGAAATTTCCGCACTTTGTGAGGAATTTAAACTCCCCTTGCTTGATGACGCTTCTCACGCCTTAGGGGCGGAATTTCGTGGTCAAAAAGTCGGCTCTTTCGCAACTTTGAGCGTATTTTCCTTTCACCCTGTAAAGCCCATTACAACCTTTGAGGGCGGGGCTGTGGTAAGTGATGATGAGGAATTAATTGAGCATATTAAAAGGCTAAGAAGTCATAGCATTATAAAAAAAAGGCTATGGGATAGCGATAGTTTCGAGCTTGGCTTTAATTACCGCCTAAGTGATGTCGCTTGTGCTTTGGGGATTAATCAGCTTGCAAAACTTGATATGAATTTAGAAAAAAGGGAGAAAATTGCTAATTTTTATGATAAGGAATTTGAGAAAAATCCCTATTTTTCCACGCTTAAAATCCCTGCTTATAAAAAAAGCTCAAGACATCTTTATCCTATACTTTTATACCCTGAGTTTTGGTGTCAAAAAGAAGAGATTTTTAAAGCACTTTTAAAGCGTGAAATAGGCGTTCAAGTGCATTATAAACCTACTTATGAATTTAGTTTTTATAAAAAAGAACTTCCAAATTTACGCCTTGAAAATGCGGATAATTTTTATAAAGCCGAGCTTTCTATTCCTTGTCATCAAGAAATGAGTTTAGAACAAGCAAAATTCGTCAAAGAAAGCCTTTTTGAAGTGTTTGAAAATGGGGGATATTGTGGATAGTTTAGATTTTCGCTCCGCCTCCTTTTCAAAGACTTCAAAGGCTCTTTATGCCTTAGCTACAAGACTTTTTCCAATATGTCGTTCTATCACAGGTGAGGGTTTTAGAGCTAGTCTTGAAATTTTAAAAAAAGAATTTGAAAACACGGGGGGGGGGGGGGTAAGCCCATTTCAAATTCACGCCCTAGCCTCTGGAAGTAAAGTTTTTGACTGGATTATTCCGCCTGAGTGGAGTGTAAAAGACGCTTATATCATCACGCCACAAAATGAAAAAATTTGTGATTTTAAAAAACATAATCTTCATCTTTTAAATTACTCCACCCCCATAAATACAGAATTAGATTTTGAAGAGCTTGATAAACATCTTTATTCCTTAAAAGAGCTGCCAAATGCTATCCCTTATGTAACGAGTTATTATAAAAGGCGTTGGGGATTTTGCCTATCTCATCATCAAAGATTAAAGCTTAGCAAGGGAAAATACCGCGTTTTTATAGATTCTAAGCACGATGAAAACGGAGTTTTAAATTATGCGGATATTGTGATACCAAGCACCACAGGCTTAAAAGATGAAATTCTCATATCCACCTATCTTTGCCACCCATCTATGGCAAATAATGAATTAAGCGGTCCTTGCGTAGCTATCTTTTTAGCAAAATGGCTTCACACGCTAAACACTCGCAAATACAATTACCGCTTTGTTTTCGTGCCTGAAACCATAGGAAGCATAGCTTATTTATCGAAGCATTTAAAGCATTTGCAAAAGCACACAAAAGCAGGTTTTGTTCTAAGCTGTGTGGGCGATGAAAAAAATTATTCACTAATCCACAGCCCAAAAGCTAATACTTTAAGCGATAAAGTCGCCTTTCATACCCTTAAAAACAAGAAAAATTTTAAAGAATTTAGCTTTTTATACCGCGGCAGTGATGAGAGGCAGTATTGTAGTGCTTTGGTGAATTTACCTGTGGTTTGCGTGTGTAGGACGCGTTTTGGGGACTTTAAGGAGTATCATACGAGCTTAGATGATTTAAGCTTTATCACGCCTAAAGGTTTGGGTGGGGCTTTAGGGGCTATGGAGGAGATGATTTTAAATTTAGAAAATAATGCCACTTACAAAAGCACCACTTTTTGTGAGCCAAATTTGGGTAAAAGAGGGCTTTATCCAACACTTAATCTACGCAATCAGCCTCCACAAATTTCCACCTTTTTAGCCCTTTGTGATGGCGAAAATGATGTTTTAGACATTGCACAGATGATGAATTTACAAGGCTATGAGCTAGAAAATATCATTAAGGATTTACTAAAATACAATTTAATCAAAAGGATAAAGCCGTGAATTTTTTACAAGCTAAAGATAAAATTTATAGCAAAAAAGATTTTTATGAAGTTTTAGAGCGTGTAGGGATAGGGCGTGGGGACTGCATTTGTGTGCATACAGAGCTTTTTAATTTAGGCATAGCTTTGGTGGGGCGTGAGGAATTTTTGGGCATTTTACTGGAAGTTTTTAAAGAACTTTTAGGAGAAAATGGCACACTCATTATGCCGACTTTCACTTATGATTTTTGCAACGGCAGAGATTTTGATAAAAAAAATCACAAAAGCACTATGGGCGTTTTGACAGAATTTTTTAGATTGCAAGAGGGTGTTTTACGCAGTGATGACCCTATTTATTCTTTTGCGATTTGGGGGAAGGATAAGAGGGATTTCTTAAGCCCAACGCCTACTTGCTTTAGCGAAAACTGCGTTTATGACATCTTGGCTAAAAAGGACGGCAAAATCGTGCTTTTAGGCACGGATAAGGTGGGTTATACCTTTACGCATTTTATTGAAGAAAGGGCAAGGGTGAGTTACCGCTATTATAAAGAATTTAGCGGGAAAATCATCGATGAAAGGGGCTTGGTGCGTGAGAAAAGCATACAATTTTATGTAAGAGCTTTGAGGCAAGAAAAAAGTATTTTTTCTGTGCCAAAACAAGTTGATATTTTAAAAGCAAATCATAATTTTAGGCGTGAAAGCTTTGCAAATGCTTGTATAGTCAGCATAAAAGCAAAAGCCTATTTGAAGGATACTTTAAGCATTTTAGCTCAAGATGAAAAAGCCCTTTTGTAATGCTTTAAGCATCTTCTACCTTTGAAATTTCTAGCTGCATTTTAGCATTTTTTTGCGAAAAATGATAAAGCAAATCATCACTTGGATAGCTTATGCTTTTGTTTTTACAAGGGGGTTTTGGGTGGGTGGAAATTTGGGTGAGCATTGGGGGAAGTTCTTTATTGATGAGAGATTTTATAGACATATCTAAGCCGTGTTCTAAACTTTTAATGAATTTGCCATCAATTTGACTTTCCTTTTTTATTAAATTTAATTTTGCCTTAAAACCTAGCTTTTCATAAAGGGCGTAAAGCTCTTGTTTTTCATCAGGCGGAGCGATGTCCTTATCCTGTATGGAGTGATAGCTCACATAAATGGGTTTGGGATAGTTTGCTTGAATTTCAAGGTGCTTTGGCTCTAAAATATAGCGGATTTTTCTTCTTGCAGGGGAGAAAAAATTAGGCGAATACCGATTAGAAGTCCAAAAGGTTTTAT